>QOPV01000005.1 GCA_003331265.1 Cryomorphaceae bacterium
ACAAGTGGGATAAAAAGTAATAGTAGAAATAGTTTTTTCATTTTTTCTTTTTTTGTCTCTGCTCAAACATCTCGGCAAAACCTGCTAATCCTAAAAATATAAGAGCCCAATATGCCTGAATAACATCTATTCCAAAAATGTGAACAAGAGATATACCTAAAGATATTCCAATAAGAAATGTTTTCATAATTATAAATTTAGTTGATTCTTTTAAGCTCATATTAATGAGCTCAACCTACTTACGTGGATTGGAAGTTGCTGAATTAAAAGAAGAATATATACCCACGGTTTTATTAGTATGAAAAATCTAATTCTTCTTGAGCTTTAGCTCTTTTATAAACATTGATTTTCTTTATTTTACCATCTTCAAAAAGTATATCGTGAACATTATATTCAAAAATTTCATTACCATTCTCGTCAACATCAGTATATTCATTTCCAGTTGTTAGCCACTGTTCTATAATACCATCTTTATTTTTTGCAGCATTAGCAATCATCCACTTTACTTCCCATTTTGGATTAGCATTTTTGAACCAATTATCTAAAATCTCAATGTGCGCTTTATTTCCCTTTACTACACTGCCATCCGCAGTATAACCTTCCCAATCCTCAGCATTTATTTCCGCAATAATATCTAGATTTTTATCGTTGTGTGCTTGTATATATTTAATCCATATATCTTGATTTGAAGTTTCTCCGACAATTATAGGAGTCATTTCAGTAGTTCCGTCCATTAAAGCAGAACCAATTTCCAAGTTAGAATTATCATTTGAGTTTTGTTGTTGATTATCTGTACAGCCAATTAGCAACATAATCAGCAATATGTAAGCAAAATTATTTTTCATTTTTATTAAAATTAAATTTATCATAATATACAATTTTTGATACTTAATTAAAAGAAGAAGATATGCCTATGGTTTAACTACCTCAATTTCCAGGTAATAGGAATGCTATAAGGAACTCTTACAGGTTTTCCGTTAATTTTCCCGGGAATCAATTTAGGGAGTTTTTTAATTATTTTTACTGCTACATCTTCTAAGCTTTTATCTGGGCCTCTTGTCTTTATTTCACTTATACTTCCATCCTTTTCTATTATAAATTGAATGAATACTCTCCCTTGGATTCCTCTATTTTGAGCATACTTAGGGTAATAAAAATGGTTAATTATATGTTTTTGTATTTTTTTTTGAAAGCAAATTCTTTGTTCTGATTTTAAAACATTCTTACAACTACGAAACAAAGGTACATCATCAAGATATAAAGCAGTTTGTGTTAACTCATAAAATGTCTTATCAAATGTCTTATCTTTTTTTTGAATTTCCTGCCCAAAACTCACAAGTGGAATAAACAGTAATAGTAGAATTAGTTTTTTCATTTATTATAATTTATTCTTAAATAATTTGTACATAAATATGCCGATAAATAAAACGATTGAAAGTATTATAAAATTGGTGAATAAATGAAATTCTGTAAAGTAATCTAAAAGACCATAAAATGGAATAATCGCAAGAACAATTACAACTTCTTTATTTAAAAATTTCTTTTTCTTTTGTTGCTTAGAAAAAATATTAATTACAACTGATGCTAAAACAAAAATTGATAGAACTAATGTTATATTTTGAGGATAAGCAAAAAGGTCATAAGTGTTAGAAAAATATTCAACAGCTAGTGACGCCACAAATAATATTAGTACTAAGTTCTTAGCTTTTTTCATTTTATTTTTCATTTAAACAGTAATAGTATAAGTAGTTTTTTCATTTCTTCAATTTTTTTCTGTAAAGTAACTCAAACAAACCTCCAACAATAAATGCTGCAATAACACGCTCCAAAATCCAAGTTGTCTCCCTGCTAATAAAATAACAAGTATTAATAAAGAACTTATAATAAGGTATGCTTTGTTTGTCATAGTACAATTAGTTTTTTCATATTAAAAGATAAAATATATACATTAAGATTAGGCAAATAATAAATGCCCAAGGATATTTCTTAAAAAACTTAATTATCATTTTAAGACCTTTCAAATCCTCTGATTCTTTATTTCCAAACATAATTTAAAGTTAGTTAATTCTTTTAAGCTCATATTAATTACCTTAATCACCTCTGTAACTATCGCTTAATCAAAAATACCTAAAACATTAGTAATAAGTGGAAACACTTTTAAGTTTTGTCGTACATATGGTAAGACAAATAGAACTAAGAGATTAAGTTTTTGGCGAAATACTTTGTACTTAATCTTTCTACTGTTCCAGACGACGTCCCTCTATTTATAGACACTAGATTGGAGGTTCTATAGAGTTTGTAGAATAAGTATTGTTAATAATTGTAGAAACATAAAATGTATTAAATTCGCAGTCAAATAGTTTAAAAAAAGCAACAAATGGGAACAATGGTGGGAACATTATTTTATTTTGTTCTTTTTATAAGTTATTTTAACAGAGTAAAGGCCTCGTAGCATAACTGAATAGTGCATCTGATTACGGCTCAGAAGGTTGCAGGTTTGAATCCTGCCGAGGTCACTAATAGGATTGTAGAAATACAGTCCTTTTTTTTTTTAAGATCACGTATTCCGATTTTACATAAAAAAATAGATTTATTAAATGAAATCTAATTTGATTCCCTTTTTATAAATAACTATATTGTTATTAAAATTTTATTCTATGAAAAAGAAAGCTTTATTAATTATATTTTTCTTGTTTTCTATTACACTAACATCGCAAGAAAAAAATCTTATTTCAGACTTAGATGAACTTAAGCTAAATATTGGAGAGGTTTACAAACCGAATACATATAGTGTTGATAATCAAGGAAAAAAATATGATTGTGAAAGAGTTATATATTATAATAAAAAAGGAACTTTTAGCTCAGCAAATGCTATTGAATTTGACAGAAATGAAGGAACATTAAAAGGCATTGAACCTGGTTATCACGAGGTAGTTGCAATTTGCTATAGCAGCGGAACTAGTTCTAGAAGATCATTTAACGTTACAGTAAATTATCCCAAAGCAAAAAGTATAAATATTTTAACTGGTAGTAACACAATTTACAACAATACATACATACCACTTTCATATGAAATAACTGATGAAATGGGTGTAACTAGAGATATTGATTACTGGAAATCAGATAATGCTGAAAGGTATTTTTCCAATTTAGAATTTTCCATCACCTCGGATAATAATAAACTAGATATTGATGAATCAAATAATGTATTAGCAGTAAAACAAGGATCTTCTACTATTAACATAGTTTTTGATGGAGTAAAATCATCAAAAAATATTATTATAAAAAAAAATCCTGTTGTAAATATTGATTTGAAATTAGAAAATAGTGAAAAATTTAAAACCGGAGATGTTTTGAATTTTAATGCAATTCCTTATGACAAGAAGGGAAATATAATTAAAGATATTAATATTGATTTTTCATTTAAAGGAAAATCTTTTGACAAAAGTAATTCAGCTTCAGGATTAATACTTCAAGATGGAAGATTTGTGGGAGATGTTGCAGGAAAATATATTATAAGCGCATCATTTGGAAACGTATCAAAATCTAAGGTTGTAAATGTTTTTGAAAGAAATATTAAACGAGAAGTTAAAAATATTGGTACAGGCCTGGTAAATGACAAACATACATCTGACTTTTGGGTTTTTGAAGGGGTTGATAAAAGAGATTATGCTGTTACAGGGACTTGGGGTGCTGATGGAACAGCATATTTTTGGGATGTAACCAATCCATCCAACATTAAAAAAATTGACAGTGTACAAGTAGATGCGAGAACCGTAAATGATGTTAAAGTTTCTCCAAATGGTAAAATTTGTATTATTAGTAGAGAAGGAGCATCAAATCGAAAAAATGGAATAATCATAATTGATGTTACAAACCCTTATGATGTTCAAATAATTAAAGAATACACGAAAAATCTTACTGGTGGCGTACATAATTTATTTATAGATGAAAAACATGTATATGCTCTAAGTGCAGGTCAAAAATATTATATTCTAAATATCGAAGATCCTAAAAACCCGGTTGAAGTAGGTATGTTTGAGGTTGGTAAGAATGGTCAATCGATTCATGACGTGTGGGTTGAAAATGGGATTGCTTATTCATCAAATTGGAGAGATGGCGTGTATCTTGTAGATGTAGGAAATGGAATAGCAGGTGGTTCTCCATCAAATCCTGTAGCATTTGGAAATTATACATATGACAGTGGAGCGAATCATGCAACATTTCCTTTTAAAAGTAAATCTACTGGAAAATTTTATGCTGTTATGGGAGATGAAATATTTCCCAATGGTGTAAATCCATATGGGACTAACGAAACTGCTGGGTTTTTACACTTTGTTGATTTTTCAGATGTTAAAAATCCTATTGAAATTGCTCGTTATGAGCTACCAGGTCATGGGTCACATAATTACTGGATTGATGATGATATTCTTTATGTTGGAATGTATACTGGTGGAGTTAGAATAATTGACATAAGTGGAGACCTTTTAGGCGATCTTTACAAGCAAGGAAGAGAAATTGGATACATTCTAACGGGATCAGCTGATGGTTATATTCCTAATGATACAATGGTCTGGGGAGCCCAACTTTACAAAGGCCATGTCTTTTATTCTGATTTTAATACAGGAATTGGAGTTGCAAAAGTATCCGAAGTCAAACCAGACTCATCTATGCAAAATCAATATATTGACTAATTAATAAAAACATCAACTTTAAATCAAAAATTATCATGAAATACTTAATTACCTTATTACTTTTTATTTTTTCTTTTCAGTTTAATCTTTCACAAAATCAAACAATTGAATCAAATTTAGAAGGTTTAGTCTTAGAGATTGGTGATTCTTTTACACCTGAATCATTTGTTAGGACATCGGACGGAACTCAAAGGGATTGTCAAGCTATTATTTACTACAATAAAAAAGGGGTGTTTAATGTTGGTGGTTCAATAGTACAGGATCCATCAACTGGAAAAATTATTGCCAATGAACCAGGTGAACATGAAGTTGTTGCCGTTTGTGTAGATTCTAGAAATAATGGGAATAGACTTAGTCAAACATTCCTAGTAACAGTCAAGTTTACAAAAACAAAATCTATTTTACTTGATATTGAAAATGAAACATTTACAGGCAATTACATACCGTATTCCTACAGTACTATCACTGAAAATGGACTTAAAAGAAATGATCTTATTGTTAACGTAACATCCTCAAGCCCAGAAATAATAAATGTGGAATCAAATAATTTATTGAAAGCATCAAATAAAGGCGAAGCTAATATAACTTTTGAAGTTGATGGTGTAAAAATGACTAAAAAAGTTAAAGTAAAAAACAACCCTGTTAGTTCCTTAAATATAAGAATAAGTGAAACCTCAATAAGAACTGGAGATGTTGTTAACATCGAGACTAAAATGTATGATAAAAAAGGAAAAAAAATTGAAGGGCTAGCCCCAGTATTTTCTTTTCATGGAGAATCCTTTGACGGCAGTAATTCCGCTTCTGGTTTGATTAAAAATAATAAGTTTGTCGCTGATGTTGCTGGGCTTTATACTGTTAATGCATCTTTTGGAAATATAACATCATCAACTAAAATTAAAGTTACAGATAGAGATGTCAAAAAAAATATAGTTCAGTTAGGTATCGGAAGTGTTTTTGACAAACCTTCATCAGATGCATGGTTTTTTGAAGGAGTTGATGGAAAAGATTATGGTGTATCAGGTACTTTTTTTGATGGACTCGCCTACTTTTGGGATATTTCAGACCCAAAAAATATTAAAAAAATTGATAGTATAAAAGTTGATGCTAGGATCGTAAATGACGTAAAAGTTTCAAAAGATTCAAAAATATGCGTAATTACAAGAGAAGGTGCATCAAACAGAAAAAATGGTTTAATCATACTGGATGTTTCAAATCCGAGTGATGTAAAAATACTTTCGGAGTATACCGATGGTTTAACTGGTGGTGTTCATAATATTTTTATTGATAACAATCATGTCTATGCATTAAATGCATTTGGTAACCCCTCAAAATTTGAAGTTATAAATATTGAAGATCCTAAAAACCCAAAAGGAGTTGGAGTTTTTGAACTTGAATTAGGTTCTGCTATTCATGACATATGGATTGAAGACGGAATAGCCTATACATCAAATTGGAAAGATGGATTATACATAGTAGATATCGGTAACGGTATAGCCGGAGGCTCTCCTTCAAATCCGGTAGCTATTGCTAATTATAAGTATAAAACAGGAGCAAATCATGCAGCATTTCCATTTAAAAGTAAATCTACAGGAAAATTTTATGTTGTTCTTGGGGATGAAATTTTCCCTGACGGAGTAGATTTTTTCTCATCCAATGAAACAACAGGATTTTTACATTTTGTAGATTTTTCAGATTTAAAAAATCCAAAAGAGGTAGCTAGGTTTGAAGTACCGGGTTACGGATCTCACAACTTTTGGGTTGAAGATGACGTAGTTTACGCAGCGATGTACAACGGAGGTGTAAGAGTAATTGATGTAAGTGGAGAGCTGTTAGGTGATTTATATAAGCAAGGGAGAGAAATAGCAGCATTCAAAACAGGTTCTCCCAATGGTTTTATTCCGAATAGTACAATGACTTGGGGAGCACAATATTTTAAAGGAAATATTTTTTACTCAGATTTAAATGCTGGAATTGGTGCTTTAAAATTATTAGATTCAAAACCGGATAATTCAAAATCAATGCAATTCACAACAGACAAATCTCTTGATCTTTTATTTGGAGCAAAAAATCTGATAGAATTATTTGAATATCTTGAAAGTCCACCAATTGAATAAAATGAAAATAAAATTTGAAAAATTAATTAAAAGCGAATATTTTAGATTTATTCTTGCTTTTGGAATTATTAAAAAAGTAATTATTATTTTGTTAATACTTTCTCCACATTTGACTTTTAGTCAAAGTTATTATCTTTATGTAGCATCAGAGTCGGAAGATACCGTCTCTCTTTTAAAATTTGATAAAAATCAAATTGAAGAGATTGAGAGAATATCTGTTGGGACATTTCCAACTGAAATTGAGGGTCCTCACGGAATAACAGTTGATCCCAACGGGAAGTATTGGTATTTATCTTTAGCTCACGGTAATCCCTTTGGAAAATTAATAAAATACTCCACTAAAACTAACAAAGTTGTGGACGAAACTACTTTAGGTCTTTTTCCTGCATCAATGCAAATTTCGACAATAACTGGATTTTTATATTGTGTTAATTTTAATTTACATGGAACTATGGCTCCATCAAACGTTTCAGTAGTTGATCCTGAAACCATGACAGAAATTACTAAAATCACTACTGGATCTATGCCTCATGGATCTAGAATTTCCCCTGATGGATTGTATCAATATTCTGTTGCAATGATGTCTGGTGAACTCTTTGAAATTGATGCATTAGGTCTAAAGGTAAATAGAGTTTTAGATCTTGAAAATAAAATGATGAAGAATAAAAAAATGAGCCATAAGATGATGGACATGGATAAAAAAATGGATAATATGAAGATGAATAAAGATAAAATGAAATCTATGCAAAACATGAAGCATTCTATGGTTAAACCCACTTGGGTTATACCACATCCAAATTTAAAGTTAGCCTACATTGCAGGAAATGGCTCTAATGAAATTATAGAAGTTGATCTTGAAAACTGGGAAGTGTCGGATAGATTTAAAACCGGAAAAGGACCCTACAACTTAGAAATATCACCAAACGGAGAATTATTAATAGGAACAATAAAAAGTGAAGGTAAAACAGCTATATGGGGACTTAAAGATAAAAAACTATTAAGCCTTTTAAAAAACACCACAAGTATATCTCATGGAATTGCCATATCATCAGATAGTAAATATGCATTTATATCCTCAGAGGGAATAGGTGGTGAACCTGGAATTGTTGATGTAATAAGCTTAGAAACTTTCAAATTAATTAGTTCTGTTGAAGTTGGCAAACAAGCTGGTGGTATCGCTTTCTGGAAAAAAGAAATTTAAACTTATAAAAAAATAGTTTTTTTTAAAAATATAACATAAAAAAACCCTCTTGCTAAAAAGAGGGTTTATTATGAAAAAATTAATTTTCTAAAAATATATTTGAATGACTTATTCGATCAAACCTAGTTGTTTCATAAAGGAATAGTTATCAAAAAAATCTTCTTCTTGTAACACTTTACTATCTTTCATTTTAACAATAGTAGTTCCAGAAAGATTTAATGTTTTATTAGTAGCTGGAATTCCAAAAAAATCTCCATCATGAGTCCCTTTAAAATTCCAATGTTTTACTAAATTATCACCATTGCCAAATGCATTAATTATAGAAAACTCTCCATCAGAAAATCCGTTTATATAATTAGCATAATATGCTTTAAAATCATCAAGACCTGTTACATTTCCAGATGAAGTAACAACTGTTACATCATCATGAAAATTTTCACTTGTTATAAGTTCAATGTTTTTCTCAGAAAAGGCGCTTTCCCATACAGAAACATACATTTCTACATTAGTTTCAACATATTGTTTATCAGCTTTTAGCTGATTTAATTCTTCTGTGTTTTGTGCACAACTAATAAAAAGCAATGCAACAACTATTGTTAATATTTTATTCATTTTGTTTTTTTGAAGTTAGAATTAAATATAATAAATTAATTTCTTAATCCATCAATATCATATTTTGATACAAAATCCCATATTAATTGTCCTGTATTTTTACCATCAAAATCGTTATTAAACCAAACATGTTCACCGCCAATAATTTTATAATGTTCAACAGAAACACTATTGTCACCATTTTCGTATTTGTATCTTGTTATTGAAGTGCCGTTATCATTAATATTACTTATTATTGGATTAGTATCAGTATTATTAAAATTTACCCAAAAGTTAAGAACAGATTCTACAGAATTGTAAACCCCGCCCCCGTCATAGTGATCGGTTGTACCATGTAATTTTATCAAGGGGATTGAGTGAGAAGGACTACATTCGGTTTGAAGCATGTATCCTGAAACTGAACCAATAGCAGATATTAAACCGCTCTTGTAACAAGCCAAAGCATAACTCATCATACCGCCATTAGAATAACCAACGGCATAAACTCGTTTTAAATCAATTAAATTTTCAGAGGATAATTTATTAATTAAAGCTTCAATAAAACCCAAATCATCAACATCACTTTTATTATCACCTCCGTTCAGGGCAGCATTCCAATGAGGAGAACCGTCCAAATCGGTGCCTTGAGGATATACTAAAATGAAATTCTCAGAATCAGCAGTAGATCTCATGTTTGAATATGACATATAATCACCAGCCTGTCCACCAAATCCATGAAAATTTAATAGTAGTGGTAATTTTGAATTACCGTCATAGCCTTGAGGAGTATAAATAATATATTTCCTTTCTAAACCATTATGGTTGATAGTTTCAATAGGCCCATCATAAGAGTTACCATCCTTATCATAACCATCTTTTTCAAATTCATCGTTAGAACATGAAATAAATAGTGTTAACAATGAAATAACTAAAATATTTTTCATTTTAAAATGATTTAATTTATAGCAAACAAAATTAATGCCAAAAAATTAATTTCGATATAAAAATTAATAAATAATATATTTAATCTGTAAATTTATAAAATGAATATAAATTCAATTTTTAAAAGCTGTTTACTTTTACAATTAATATTTATTAATTATAGCTGGTCTCAAAATAAATCTCCAAATATTATCCTCATGATTGGAGATGGTATGGGTCTAACTCAAATTAGTTCTGGAATGTATGCTAACGGAAATTCAACTGCTCTTGAGGAATTTCAATACATAGGATTATCAAAAACAAATTCATCTAATAGCCTAGTTACAGATTCTGCAGCAAGTGGAACTGCTATGGCGACTGGTGTTAAAACTCTAAATAAAGTTCTTGGAATTGACTCTAAAAATGTTTCAAAAAAATCTATTTTAGAAATTTGTCAGGATAAAGGTTATAGGACAGGACTTATTGCTACCTCATCGATAGTTCATGCCACTCCTGCTTCATTTTATGCAAAAGAAATAAGTAGATATAATTATGAAAATATAGCCTTTCAATTTAGTAATCATTCTGTTGATTTATTTGTTGGAGGGGGGAGCAAGTATTTTACAGCAAGAAAAGATAAAAAAAACTTGTTAAAAGAAATGTTGGATTACGATTTAGTTAGATCAATAAGAGAATTTGAAAAAAGTAACGCTTCTAAAATTGGATTTTTCACATATTTTGATGAACCTCCATCGATTATCAATGGTAGATCTCCTAATCTTGATAGAATTACAACTATAGCAATAAATAAACTTTCATCAAAAGACTCTCCTTTTTTCATAATGATTGAAGGATCTCAAATTGATTGGGGAGGTCATGGAAATGACAGTAATATGGTGATTTCAGAATTTAAAGACTTTAACTCCGCCATTAAAGTGGCATTAGAATTTGCAAAATCTGATAAAAACACTTTAGTTGTTGTAACTGCTGATCATGAAACAGGTGGCATGTCCTTAAATGGAGGTAAAATAAATAGAGTTTTCAATACCTTTAATACTAAAGGACATACTGCAACTATGGTACCTGTTTTTAGTTATGGGTTAAATTCTAATTTATTTAAGGGAATTTATGAAAACACAGAGATATTTGAAAAATTAAAAAAAACTATTGAATAACTTTATTTGGTTCTTGCTTTATCTAAAATTGAATTCTTAAATTTATTATCATCTTCAATAATTTCAAAAAAATCTTCCATAAATTCATACATCTTATCAAACTCATATTCATTATCAAATTCTGATTTAAAAGAATTAACAAGTGAAACAATATCTGTTTTAGAATCAATAAATTCTTTTCTTACACTATTCATCAGCAGATCATCTCTTTTGAAACCTCTGTAAACTCTTTCAGTCAAAGAACTTAAACCTAAAGTTGGATTTCCAAATCCATAACTAGGATCAACCCATCCTGTCATATCAAAATCATAAGGTAAGGGAAGAAACTCCTTAGATGTATACAAAAGTTTTCCGTTATGTTGAAAAGAAACAGAAAAATCTGTATTACCAATTAAATATTGAAAAAATGCATGTCTTACAGAGGTTAAACCTCTCATAGCCATTGGATGAATAAATTGCTCCACTACTCTACCATCAAATCTTTTTGCCAACCTACTGTCATCTTCTATTAAAAAACCTTTGAGAAAAAAAGTTTTTGATTTTTTACCTTTTGGTTCAGTAAAATCAACATCTACCCTTCTAGTTTTAAAATGATATGGAGAGATTAATTCATATATTTTATATGCAATATATTCTTGAAGAATGTTATCGTTTTTTTCGTTTTCAGTTCTGCATGGCAAAACCAATTTGAGAGATTTATTTCCATTAAAAACAGTATTTTTAGTTTGACTTTTTTTAATTTTCATTTTTATAGGTGGGAAATAACACTTAGCTCTTCTAAAATTACCTCTAGCTCTTAGAGAAACAGGAATTGTATTCCACTTCTCCTCGTTAAAAAAATTAAGATTAGTTTCAATTAAAGTAGAATCATTAGTCTTCTTCTTCATGTCTTTGTTTGAATAATTTAATTTAATTTTCATTGGGGTTTGATCCTCATAAAGAAGGTCAGAACTTAAAGCTTTTTGGGCTTGAGCAAATGAACAAATAAATAAAATCAAGATTAAAATAGCTTGTTTCTTCATATATTAGATTTAATTTTAGTGTAATTTAATGTTTTTTTTACAATGTCTAGATACTTAATAATACTAAATTTTAGAACTTTATTTGCTTTATCAATTTCATTCTTTACTCCATTTATAGCATATAGATACGATATTATTTATGATATTGATTTGACTTTAATTAGCATCGCTATTATATTCCCTCTCGTATTTGCAATCAGAGGAGCATTTAGAAGAAGAGAAAAAGCATTAGAACATTTAAGTTTATATAGAGCTAGCTTAAAGACAGTCGAAAATATTATTTCTTCCTCTAAACTAGAATCTCACGATGTAAAAAAAGGAATTGAGTTAATAAATAATTCTAATACAGGATTATTTGATTTTTTAAGTATTTCTGATAGCTCGACTGAAATCCACGACAACAATATTAATCAGATATATGAGTTTTTAAAAACTAAAAAAAATGTTATGGGAGGAGGGACTGTACAAAAAGCTATTAGGTTTTTAAAAGATACAGTTGATAGTGCTGATAACTTAGTTGGAATTCACAGACATAGAACGCCAATTAGTTTAAAAGCTTACTGTCTAATTTTTGTATACATATTTCCTCTAGTTTATACACCAACTATTATTTATAAAATAGGAGTAGAAAACCCATATTTTTTAACTTATTTTGTGGTTATTTTAAGTGAATTTATTTTAATTTCGTTATATAATATTCAAGATCAAATGGAATATCCTTTTGACAGAGAGGGGCTTGATGATATCAATTTAAATGATTTTAAGATGACTAGAAAATGATTTTTTATTTTATATCAAAAAACTACAATTCTTTTATTTTTATTTCTCTAAACTCAACAGGATGACCTTCTGATTGTAACGAGATATACCCATCTTTAAGTGGGGATCCTATGTTTTTTAAATAATTTTTTGGGACCTTGTTTCCACCTACTCTAATATTAGAATAAGTCAAAACAGTATCATTTTCTACAATATGTTTAATTAACTGATTTGAACGTACGATTACTTCGACTTTAACCCAGTCATCACTATGAAAAGTTTTAGAATTAGAACTATTACAGTGTGCTTTAGCTAACTTGTCATTTATATCAACGTCGGTACCAGGGGAGCAAATATTAGCAGTAGTTCTATTTCCTTCACCTAAGCCTCCTAAAAGCTGAACCTCTGCACTTACTGGAAAATCTTGATCTAATAACATAGTTTTAGGATCCTGACAATGTAACATTATTCCACTATTTTTTACAGACCAAGCTGGAGCACCCTGTAGATGATTTCCACTAAACTTATACTCTAAACTTAAATGATAGTTTTTATATTTTTTTTTCATGTAAAAAATGTGTCCAAATTTTTCTTCAAAAGATTGATATTCTTCGTAAGAAACTTTCAAAACATTACCATCAACCTTAAAAGTATTATTATAGTTTTCCCCAAATTCATGATTTTTAATTTTTATTCCCCAATCACTTAAATCATTTCCATTAAATAAGTATTGCCATTCCTTTTCTTCTTTTGGATCAGTAAAACATGACATAAGGACTAAGCTTAATAAAAGAAAAGATGAAATTGTAAATTTTAATATATTTTCCATAATAGTAAAAATAATATTTATTTGTGTGTAAAACTAAAAGTTAATCCTGCATTATTCTGCAGTCTATTTAAAATAGCATCACCCATAGCTATTGATGGTGTTATAATTCCTGCAGAATCTGGAAGAGAATCTTTTGCTAAACAAATAGCACTTTCTGCTAACATTTTGGATGTTGATCCATATCCAGGATCCATATCCCCAATTACCTTTGCAATAAAACAGGATCCATCTTCTAATTTGATGTAAAATCTCAAATTAAAAAAACCAGTTTCCCTGTTTTTTTTACTAGGTCCTTCACCTGGTTTTGGTAAAAAAGTATCAATTACTTTTTTTAATAGTGATTTGGGTTTAGCACTCATTAATAAAGCTAAGGGAATAGCTGAAACATAAGCTTTTATCATTCCTTTTAATCCTTTTCCATTCAAAGTGGCTTCATCATACATGAAATCTTTTCCATAAGAATAACCTATTAATGCATGACTTCTTCGAACAATTTTAGTGTTTATAGCAGCCATAACAAATGGTCCAATCCAATTATTTGACACTTTATCAAAAACTATTTTCCTTAAATCATGTTTATCTAAACCATTTTGCTCACCAACTGGATTAAGCCCATAAGGGTTAATAACATTTTTAAAAACATCTCTGTCCTTGTAAGCTTCTTTACTTACATTACTTAAACTTGCGTAAGTTCCTCCGCTTATTCCGCCCTTAACTCCAGCAACTCTCATCATTATATGTTTAGCAGTTTTTTTTAATTTTTGTTGACATTGTTTTTGAATATAATAAACACCTATATCTGATGGGATAGAATCAAATCCACAAGAGTTTACAATTTTAGTGCCATTTGATTTTGCCTTTTCGTGATATTGATCAATCATTTTTCGAATCCACTGAACCTCACCTGCTAAATCACAATAATGAGTTTGGTTCTCAACGCATGATAACACTAAGTTAGATCCATATTTAGCGTAAGGACCAACAGTTGTACAAATTACCTTAGTTTTCGACGTAATAGAGTTTAAACTATCTTGATCGTTACTGTCTGCAATTATTATTGGTAAAGAATTGTCGGCTATTTCACTTCTAATTACTTCTAGTTTAGAAAAATCCCTTCCGGAAATAGCCCATTTCAAATCTTTATTTACCCCATAATTTTTAAATAAATACTCAGCTACTAATTTTCCTGTAAAACCTGAAGCTCCAAAAATTATTATATCATATTCTCTTTTTTGAATCATAAAAATTATTAATTAAGAAAAGTAATATATTAGAAATAGTATTAAATAAACCAAAAGATAAATTCTGTAATAATTTCTAGCCTCAATATATTTTTTATTATTTGGGTGAATATTATAAATCAATCCTTTTATTTCCTTTAAAAATACAGGTTTGATATTTATTTTCCAGTCATTAGTTTGATAAATAATCTTCCTGAATTTACTTCTAAAATAGGTGCTTGGAAATCCCCAAATAAATAAAACAATTAGTAGTATAGTTTTTTGTGACACTTAAATAAAAGTAATGTATTAAATTTTTTCAATTATAGGAAATAAAGCAAAGCCTAAAACTATTCCTAATATAATAATTATAAAAACAGCAATGTATTGTTTTAAATTAGATCGATTCATTTTTTTTTAATTAGTTATTATTGCTGTATTAATTTCTTTATTACTTTTTAATACAACAAAAGATGAAATAGCATAATATGCTTGTTTGTTACTTGCGGAAGATTTTAAATCATTTACCCAATTTTCAAAATCGTATTCATAATTAAATGTAGAATTTGAAAGATTGTTGTTAAATTTATTAATCCTTACAGGAACTTCCATGCCTGGACACCATCCAGCTCTATCAGGTTCCCAATTACCATTTTGAGGGCTAACTGGATTTGAAGCACACCCAATTGGTCCCATATAATGTTGAAAAGTATTTGCGTTGTTAATTTTAATATTATGTGTTCTGTAACACCATTCTGCACAAGGTCTTCCATCTGGATCATTAGGTGTTGCATGCCCCCATCCAGTAATAATAGTTCTTAAATGAGTACTTTCAACATCAGAACCAATACTTACAGTTTTAATTAAATCAAATTTAGACTCATCTTCACCATAAACAACTCCTTCTAAAGAATTTCTATTATATTGAATAATTTCAGAAACTTGATAATTAATATAATCCGGTTCTCCGATTACATAATCAAAGTCTACAGATAAATTCCAGCCATCACTTCCCCAAACCTCAATAAATGCTTTTAACTCAACATTTCCTGTAAGCATAGATTTAAAATCTGTAACATCGATTTCAAAACCTCTCTCTAATTTTTTATTATCAATACCATAGGGTGTAATATATCTTCCAATTTCAAAATATTTAGATGAATTAGGGTCTTTAACAAAGATATTTGAAAACACATCCCAAGCATTACACCCGCCTGATGGACAATCAAGTTGAATGAACATTTTAATAGACTCTATATTTTCAAGAGTATCATGTAAATCAAAGTTTTGAACAGAAGTCTGATTTTTTCCAGATCCAAAAGCCAAATGTTGTTGATTGAAAGCTTTATAATTAATTCTTAATTTTATAGCATTCGCAGATAAATTAATATTAATTGGGTTAGTTTTGGAATTATCAATTTTTAAATTACCCGTTTTACTGCCAATCTCATCAGGGCTAAATCTTACATATATATTTATATAATCTTTAGGGTTAATTGAAAGGGTTTTTCCAAATGTTGTATTATCAGTTGACAGTTCAAATTCATCAGAAACCGAAATATTAATATTTGAGTTTATATTTTTACTTGAAATTATTATTGACTTAGTAGTAGAGAACTTTGTAATCATAGTGTCCTCGAACAATATAGAATTTATATTAGTGGAAATATAAGGCAAATCTGAATCAATATTATTTGAATCTGCAGAATCATTTTTACTGCAGCTTGTGACAACAAATAACATTATTTGGGTGATTAATATTAAATTAAAATTCTTCATTCTTTTTTATGATATTTTTAAAAGTCTTAAACTCCTTTTTACCAAAATACATTTTACTAACCAATAAGATTGATTCATCTGTAATGTCTTTAGCATTATTTGATGAAAGAATAAATTTAGTTCCATCCATACTTATTAGTTGATTTTTATCTGCATTTAAATCTATGGCAGTATAAAAATGATGTCTTAGTACAAACTCTAAAGTCATGTCTGTTCCATTGTATTTTTTTTGAAACAAAGATTGATCTGAAATAGTTGTCATTAAGACTCTAAATGGTTTTGAACCATTATTACTTTTTCTTAGCGAAATTAAATCTATGCTTTGTTCGTTAGATTGAGAATATCCAAAAAAAATGGAAAAAATAAAATATAAAAAAAGACAATTTTTCATTTAATAAAAATTATAATTCTAATCTTTTATTATTACTCCATCTGCAAGAAAAGATATCGTTATTTCTGGTTCATTTATTAATGCTATTTCAGCTTTAGTTTTACCAGCATCTTCAGCATAATGCTTTAATTGATCAATGCTAAGAGTATCTATAGATATCTTTCCATTAATTAAAGATGATTTTCCTTCTATTCCATTTTTAGGAACAAAAAATCCATAGTCTTTAAATCTAACAAGAATTGTATCATTATTTACATTCATCTTCATCCAACATCCTTTCATCGGGCAACTTGATAAAATTTTACCTTGAATTTTTACATCTGTACTTTTAAGTTCTAATATTTTATTTTTGATTACATCATAATCTTTTACATCAAAGTAATCGATTCTTTTTCCAAAAAAACTTGAGCTGTCTAATTCTTGACTAAAAGAAAATAAAGAAATAAAAAAAAATGTAAAAAAATAATATTTCATAGCATATAAAATTAAACAAATATTATAATAAAATTTTTAACTTATTTTTTTCTTTAATTAATCAATATATATTTGCAAATTGATTGTTCAATTTGATTATAATAAAAATGAAAAAAAAACCTGATAACGTTGCCGATAAACCTAGTATACTCCCTTACGGAACCAATGTAGGTGCACCAGCTATAAAACCTAACGATGTAGGGGTATGGAGAAGTGAAAAAATAATCAAAACAAATCAATACTTTGAAGCCAAATTCAATGAGATAAAAGAAGATTATAAAAAACTTATTGAAAATTATGAGTGGAATAAATTAGTCTATGCTTCTGATTTTAAATTTGAGCCTGAAAAAGGTAAAATTTATTTTTTATATCAAAAAAAAGATGAAACTTTATTTTTATCATTAATTGAACCTGACATGTGGGATAAAATATTTGTTGGAGCGTTCAAGTTAGATTCGGAAAACAAATGGATTAAATTAGAAAAAGTTGAGTAATATTTTAATACTCCTTTAAAAAATTCCAAATTCTGTTATAAATTAAATCTCCTAATCCATAATTCGATTGATGACCTGCTCCGTCTACAAGATGATATGAAACCACATGACTGTTTTCACAATTTATATATGAAAAAGATGAGACTTTAAAGTCACCCCAAATGCTAGATTTTTCAACTAAATTATTTAAATCACATTTTGAATTTACAGCCCAATTTTCAGCACTGTTTTTTGCTGAAAGAAATACATGTCCAACAGGTGAATTTCCTCCTTCAACAGGAATTAAATCATCATTCGTACCGTTAATTTGAAAAACTGAAAGAGATCTTTTAGAGATAGTCTTTCCAATAACATCAGATTGTTGACTAACAATCGGAGCTATTGCTCTAAATAATGAAGTTTCTTTTGCAATCTTATTGACTATCAATCCACCATTAGAAATACCAATACCATAAATTTTATCGTAATCCATCAAATCTGCGGGTTGTGTATTACTTTTCAAAAAATCAATTATCATATTCACAAATTCGACATCATTAGCTTTTGAATTTTCATTTCCACAATTCCAACTCCTAAGATGACCATTAGGGAAAATACCAATAAACTCACCATCATCGATCAAATCTTTAATTTCTGAAGATCTTTGATAAAAATTAAATGCTTCATCACCATTTCCATGAAAAAACATAACAATTGGATATTTATTTTTAGTGGTTTTTTTCGGAATCCTAACCCAAAATTTTCTATTAACATTTTCATCTAGTATAATTTGAGAAACTGAAGAAGAATAAATATAGTTAAGCTCTGTAGGAATGTTTTCAGATTGTTTTTCTTTACAAGCGTAAAATAAAAACAAAGTAATAAAAAAAGATAGTAGTTTAATTTTCATATTATTTTTCAAAAATACCAAATAATTGAAATATCAATAATAGTTTGAGAATTGTTAAAAAGAATTAACTAAATAACAAACAAGAACAAACCTTAATTGTTATATTTATAACAATTATCATTTATTTTGTTATATATGAAAAATATAATTGTTCTTGGTTTGGGAAAAGTAGGATCTTTAGTTGGAACTTTATTGACTAAAAATTTTAATGTAATAGGTTTAGATCAAAATAAACCACATTATAATTATGAACTTCCTTTTAAAATATTAAAGGAAGATGTTTCTGACATAAAAAAAATGAAGGAAATTTTAAATGATTTTGATGCTGTGGTATCGGCTCTTCCATTTTTTTTAAATAAAGAGATTGCAAAATTAGCTCATGATTTAGGTATACATTACTTTGACTTAACTGAGGATGTAGAAACAACAAAATATATACAAAAACTTAGTAAATCCTCAAATAGAGTGATGGCTCCTCAATGTGGATTAGCTCCGGGACTAATAGGAATAATTGGAAATGATTTAGCCTTAAAATTTGATGAGTTGAGAGATATTGAACTTAGAGTTGGCGCATTGCCAAGATATCCAAATGGACAATTAGCATATTCCTTCACTTGGTCTCCTTTTGGAGTCATAAATGAATATATCAATGATGCAGAGGTAATTCAAAATGGTGTAAAAAAAACAGTTCCTTCTTTAGATGGTTTTGAATATATTAATATTGAAGGTCAAGAGTTTGAAGCCTTTACAACATCAGGTGGGTTGGGAACTATGTGTGATACTTTTAAAGGAAAATTAGATACCTTAAATTATAAAACTATAAGATATCCTGGTCATGGAAAACTTATGAGGTTTTTAATGTATGAGCTAATACTTAAAAATGACAAACCACTACTAGAGAAAATTTTAAGTAATGCCAAACCACCTGTAGATGATGATGTAGTTTATGTTTATGCTGTTGTAGAGGGATGGAAAAAGAAAAAAATATCAAGAAGTGAATATTTTAAAGCATTTTACCCTTTAGAAATTCAAGGGAAAAATTGGAGAGCAATTTCTTGGACTACTGCGGCATCCTTAGTTTCAGTTGTAGAAATGGTTGCAAATGGCAAACTTCCAGAGAAAGGGTTTTTGAAACAGGAAGAAATTCCTTACGGAGAATTTTTAAAAACTAGTTCAGGTAAATTATTTTTAAACTAACTTTAATTAATGAATTTTCGAGAAAAAAAACCGATTCACTTAATACTTGAATCACTTTTTAAAACTTATTCCAACAGAGTTCCGGATGTTAAAAAAATAACCAATGGATTGGTTAAAAATAAAATAATTTCAAATCAAGAAGATATAATCAATGATCACATAGCATTTAGAACCATGGGAGTTAAAAATCTTGGAATAAATTCTTTTGAAAAAATATTTTTACATCATGGCTATGTTAAAAAAGACAATTACTCTTTTAAATTAAAAAAACTAAATGCATTTTGGTATTCTCACTTTGACAAGAACATGCCAAGAATATTTATAAGTGAATTAAAAGTTGATGAACTTTCTAGTAAATCACAAGAAATAATATATAAATACACTGATCAAGTGATAAAAGATCCTGTAGATGAATTAGATCTTGACAACATTAAGGAGGTCATAAATTTTTTAAGTAAACCTTTATGGAGTTTACCCTCGTTGAACGATTTTAAAAGCTTATTAAAAGAAAGTGAATATGCCTCATGGGTAATTTACAATAGATATTACTTAAATCATTATACTATTAGTGTACATGAATTAATTAAAGGCTACAATACTTTAAAAAAATTTAATAAGTTCTTGGAAAAACTAAATATTAAATTAAATAATTCTGGGGGAGTAATTAAAAAGAGTAAAGATGGCCTACTATTACAAAGTAGTACAATTGCCAATAAAGTTAAAGCCAAATTTTTAAATAATGAAACGTTTATGATTTCTGGAAGTTATGTGGAATTTGCAGAAAGAAAATTATTTCCAGAATTTAAAAATCTACCAATTGAAGATATAGAACCAAAACATCGAAGAGAAGGTTTTGAAGCATCAAATGCCGATAAAATATTTGAAAGTACATTTATTAAACAAACTGAAAGAAAATAAGATATGAGAAAAAATGAAAAAGTTGATGCTATTTTAAATAAATTACATATTTCAAAAAAACAAAAAGGATGTTCAAATGGTGGTAAGTGGTTTGGATCTGGTGAGATTATTAAATCATTTAGCCCGGTAGATGATTCTTTAATTGGAGAAATACAAACTGGAAATTATAAAGATTATGAAAAAATAATTAAAGAAGCTCAAAAGGCTTTTTTAAGTTTTAGAAAAATCCCAGCTCCTGAAAGAGGCAATTTAGTTCGTCTTTTAGGAAATAAAATAAGAGAAAATAAAAGAGAATTAGGGGAATTAGTGTCATGGGAAATGGGTAAATCATTGCAAGAAGGTTTAGGTGAAGTACAAGAAATGATTGACATATGCGATTTTGCTGTTGGACTCTCAAGACAATTATATGGATTAACAATGCATTCTGAAAGACCTAACCACAGAATGTATGAGCAATATCACCCTCTGGGCACAGTTGGTATTATTTCTGCTTTCAATTTCCCTGTTGCTGTATGGAGTTGGAATGTGGCATTGGCATGGATATGTGGGAATGTTTGTGTTTGGAAACCATCTGAAAAAACTCCGATATGTAGCATTGCTTGTCAAAATATGATTTCAGATGTGTTAAAAGAAAATAATATTCCCAGTGGTGTTTCTAGTCTAATAAATGGAGATAAAAAAATTGGACAGTTAATGTCAGATGATAAAAGGATTAATCTTTTATCTGCAACTGGTTCAACCAATATGGGAAAAGAGGTTGCTAAAAGAGTTGGTGCTAGATTGGGAAAGACATTGTTAGAACTTGGAGGTAATAATGCTGTAATTATAACTCAAAATGCTGAAATAAAACACGCTATTAATAATATTGTATTTGGAGCAGTAGGTACTTGCGGTCAACGTTGCACATCAACAAGAAGAGTTATAATTCATGAATCTATTTTAGAAAAATTAAAAACAGAATTAAAAAAAGCATATGATCAAATTAAAATAGGTAATCCCTTAGATGAAAGTAACCATATGGGTCCGTTAATTGACCAAGATGCTGTAAATCAATATCAAAACGCACTTAAACAAATCATAAAAGAGGGAGGAAAAATAATTGTTGAGGGAGGATTGTTGAAAGGAGATAAATATCCCAGTTCAAACTTCGTAAAGCCAGTAATTGCAGAAATTAAGAATAATGCAGAAATAGTACAAAAAGAAACTTTTGCTCCAATATTATATTTAATTAAATATAAAGGTGATGTAGAAAATGCAATTCAAATTATGAATGATGTAAAACAAGGTCTATCCTCTGCTATTTTAACACAAAACATAAAAGAATCAGAAAAATTTCTTTCATACTCAGGAAGTGACTGTGGGATAGCTAATGTAAATATTGGAACTTCTGGAGCTGAAATTGGAGGAGCTTTTGGAGGTGAAAAAGAAACAGGCGGCGGAAGGGAAAGTGGATCAGACGCTTGGAAAGTTTATATGAGAAGACAAACTAATACAATAAATTATTCCTCAGAAGTTCCTTTAGCACAGGGAATTAACTTTAATTTAGATGTATAAAAAAACTCAATAATTATTAATTTTTGCTAGTCTATCTAAATGATAATTAGAGTCTCCTAAAATTCTCTGAATGACTCTAGCTCTTTTGAGAAAAAATCCAATATCTGCATCATCAGTAACGCCTATTCCACCATGCATTTGTACAGCTTCATTACTTACTAGTTTAAAAACCAATCCTAATTTAGCTTTTGCAAGACTTGCATGTTTTGAAAGATTCGAATCATTTGAATCTATGGACTGTAAAGCTTTTAAAACAATAGATTTACAAAGTTCAATTTCACCAAACATTAGAGCTGAACGATGCTGTAATGCCTGAAAAGAACCTATTTTAACTCCAAATTGTTCTCTTTCTTTTAAATAAGTCATAGTTATTTCAAAAGCTTCTTGAATACTACCAAGCATTTCAGAGGCCAATCCAATTCTAGCTATATCAAAAGTTTTATCCAAAATTGAAAAACCATCTCCATTTGAAGATAAAAAATTATCTTTTTCTATTTTTACATTATTAAAGGTTATATCAGAATAAGTTCTAGAATCCATATGAACTTTATGATTGAATTTAATTCCATTAGCATTTGCATCTACAAGAACTATTAAAGTATTTGAATCACTTTCATCTTTTGCGCTGACTATTAAATAATCTGAAACACTTCCATCAATGACAAAATTCTTTTTTCCATTTAACACAAAAAAATCTTTCTCATTAGAAATTAAAGTATCTAAAGAATTAGAATTATGATGTTTTCCTTCCTCATGTGCTAAGGTCAAAAGCTTTGATCCGTTCATGATTTCTTGAAACAACTTAGTCTTTAATACTTCATTTTTTGAAAGGTTTATTAATGTGGAAGACATCAAAACTGTAGATATAATGGGAGATGCAGTTAATTTTCTACCCATTTCTTCAAGCACCTGTCCTAAACCAACATATCCAAAATTTAAACCATTGTATTTTTCAGGGATAGTTAAAGAAGTCCAACCCATTTCTACCATTTCCATCCATAATTCCTTGTCGTAAGTCTGGAAGTCGTTATCCCTTAACTCTCTCATACTAGAAAAAGGTGATTTTGAATCTAAAAACTCTTTTGTAGATTCTTTAAGCATTTGCTGCTCTTCATTAATTATTAATGCCATAGTATTTTATTTTGATGGGAGACCTAAGATTCTTTTTGCGATTATATTTAATTGAATTTCATGTGTTCCTCCTTCAATGGAATTTCCTTTTGTCCTACAGAAGAAACGAGCCTGCTTTCCATTTTCTGATTCTTCACTATTCCATTCAGAAGAATTAAAACCATTAATACTTAATCTCAACTCCTCTCTTTGAATATTCAACTCAGTTCCATAATATTTAAAGAAAGAAGAGGCGGCACCGGAATTATTTCCAGATTTTTCTTCATCCATAGTTCTTTGTATAGTTAAATCAAATATTTCTTCATTCATTTCAAATTCTGAAATTTTTGATCTTAAAACTGTATCAGTTAAAATTCCATTAGTTTTTGAAATTTGATCAATAGCTTCTTTTCTAATAAATTCTTTTTTATCTGTTTCACCAACTCCACCAATCATTTGACGCTCGTGGGTAAGTAAGTACTTAGCAATTGTCCAACCGTCATTCAAAGTTCCAACTAAATTTTTCTTAGGAACTTTTACAGAATCTAAAAAAGTTTCACAAAATGGAGATTTTCCACTTATTAATTTAATAGGTCTTGTAGAAACACCCTCAGATGCCATATCAATTAATAAAAAACTAATCCCTGTATGTTTAGAACTGCTAGAATCCGTTCTGACTAAACAAAAAATCCAATCAGCTTTTTCAGCATATGAAGTCCAAACTTTTGAACCAGTAACTAAAAAATGATCTCCTTTATCCTCTGCTTTTGTTTGAAGATTAGCTAAATCACTTCCAGCGTTTGGTTCACTGTAACCTTGACACCATCTGATTTTTCCTTCAACGATTTCAGGAAGATAATGAAGCTTTTGTTCTTCGGTTGCAAATTTTAACATTGCAGGTCCAAGCATAGAAATACCAAAATTATAATGAGGTTTTCTACATCCTAACCTACCCATTTCTTGATTAAGAATGTTGTTCTCTTCAGATGAAAGACCTCCTCCTCCATATTTAGCTTCCCAATATGGAACAATCCATTTCTTTTCAAGCATTCTATCAAACCATATTTTTTGATCATTACTACTAAATTCTCCATTTCTTCCTCCCCAATATAATTGTGAGGGATCTTTAGTAGGTTCTCTCATACTAAGAGGACAATTGTCCTCTAACCATTTTCTAGTTTCCGTTCTAAAACTAGTTAAATCAACGTTCACTTTTGTTTCCATTATTTATTTAATCTTTAAAATTATATTTTTATTTTCCTAAAAATTTTGCGGGTCTCTTTTGAATAAAAGCAGTAACTCCTTCCTTTAAGTCATGACTATTAAAAGCAGCAACCTGTTCCTCTGCCTCAAAAGCAATTGTATCACTTAAGTTATTATCCATTGAATACATCATATCAGCTTTTGCAATTCCAATTGCTAATGTTGGTCTAATAGAAAGTTCATGAGCCCATTTTATAGCATTTTTTAAAACTTCATCTTTTTCCACAATTTTATTTGTTAAACCTAGGTTTAAACACTCTTCTCCCAAGATTTTTTTACCACTTATAGCGATTTCTAAAGCTTTACTATATCCAACCTGTCTAGCTAATAACCAACTTGCACCACCATCAGGTCCAAGACCAATATTAACGAAAGCATAAAGTATCGCACTTTCTTTGCTCATTACTCTTAAATCACAAGCTAATGCAAATGCAGCCCCTACTCCTGCAGCAGTACCATTAATAGCTCCTATTATAGGTTTTTTTAAATTAAAAAAACGCTTCATTAATGGTTGATATTGTTCGATTATATAATCTCTTCTCTGTTCTGGGGAAACTTCACCCCCAAAAACTGACATATCCGCCCCCGAACAAAAACCTTTACCATTTCCGGTTAGAACGATGGCTCTTATATCTTTATCATTTTCAGCAATTGATAACGAATTATTAATTCCATCTACTAAATTCTGATTTACTGCATTATATCGTTCTGGTCTATTTAATGTAATTACTGCAATATTTTTTTCTTTTTCTAATAAAACTGCTTTTTCCATACTATTTATTTTTATTCGTATCCCATTGCTAAAGTTTCAGCAACACATACTGGTTTTTCTTGACCTTTAAGTTCAACAGTTATACCTAATTTATATTTTGCTCCACCTGGTTTAGATTCAAATTCTAATAAAGAAACTCTTCCTCTAACTAATCCCCCGGATGGAGTTGCGCTTGTAAATCTAACTCTATCTACTCCGTAATTAACTCCCATTTTCACACTCCCAATGGTAACGGTATCATAAGAAAATCTAGAAGCTAAGGATAATATCATAAATCCATGAGCTATAGTAGTTTTATATGGTGATTCTTTAGCAGATTTTTCTGCATCAATGTGAATCCACTGTTCGTCTTCAGTAATTTTTGCAAATAAATTAATCTTTTCTTGATTAATTTCGACCCAATTACTTATTCCTAATTCTTTACCAACACTTTTACCCATTTCTTCTAAATTTTTAAAATGAGTTTTGTAAGCTTCTTTATTTTCCATTGTTTATTTAATTTTTAAATTTAGTTATTACATTGGCATTGCTCCTCCATTTGCGTGAAGAGTTATTCCACTAACAAAACCAGATTCTTTAGACGCTAAAAATAAATAAGCATGACCCATGTCCTCTGGAGTTCCTATCCTTCCCACTGGAATCATTCTTATACCAGCTTTAATAACCTCCTCTGGCATACTATCTGACATTACTGATTTTACAAAGCCAGGGGCAACTGCATTTGCTGTAATTCCGTATTTACCAACTTCTTTACATAATGCACGTGTAAATCCTGAAATCCCTGCTTTAGTAGCGCAATAATTTGTTTGACCAAAAGCACCAGCGCTTCCATTAATTGAAGAAGCTGAAACTATTCTTCCGTATCCATTTTCTTTCATGTAAGGGATTACTGATTTAGTAACAATGAATAAAGATTTTAAATTAACATTAATTACTGAATCCCATTCATCTTCAGACATTTTTAAAAAAGATCTATCTCTTATAATTCCTGCATTATTAATTAATATCTCTATTTTACCATATTTTTCAATAATTTCACTAATTGCAGTATCGACTGACTCTTGTGAAGTTACATCTACATTTTGATAAAATATTTTACCTCCTGCTTTAGATATCCTCTCAACTGTTTCAGTTCCATCTAAAACATCCCACAAAGCTACTATCGCTCCTTCACTACAAAAAACTTCACAAATACCTTCTCCAATTCCTCTGGCTCCTCCAGTTACAATTGCTACTTGACCTTCTAATCTTTTCATTTTTTTAATTTAAGTTATTATTTATTATTTCAATACTTAATTTTTTATTTATATAACTTCAAATAAACCTGCAGCTCCCATTCCGCCTCCAACACACATTGTCGAAACAACATATTTTACTCCTCTTCTTTTACCTTCAATAAGGGCATGAGCAACCATTCTAGAACCACTCATCCCATAAGGATGACCTACTGAAATTGAACCTCCATTTACATTTAGTAATTCATTAGGAATATCTAAAACATCTCTGCAATAAATAACTTGGACAGCGAATGCCTCATTTAATTCCCATAATCCAATATCACTCATTTTTAAACCATTTTGCTTTAAAAGTTTAGGAACAGCATAAACCGGACCTATACCCATTTCATCAGGCTCACAACCAGCTACAGCTATCCCCCTATATATTCCCAGTGGTGTTACATTATGTTTGGCAGCAACATTTGATTCCATTAAAACACAAGCCGAGGCACCATCTGAAAATTGGCTAGCATTTCCAGCAGTAATTGAACCTCCCTCAACAACAGGCTTTAATGATTTTAAACCTTCAATTGAGGTTGATGGTCTATTGCATTCGTCTTTGGAAAGTGTTTTATCGACAAATGAGACTTCTTTTGATTCTTTATCGATAACAGCCATTGAGGTAGTAACCGAAATAATTTCATCAACAAACTTCCCTTCCTTTTGACCTTTAGCCGTTCTTAATTGGCTCTGTAAAGCATATTGATCTTGATCTTCTCTTGATATTTTATATCTATTAGCTACAACTTCTGCTGTTTGGAGCATAGGCATATAAATATGATTGTGCTTAGCAACCAATTTTTTATCTACATATCTATCGAGGTTCATTTTTTTAGTTTGAACTAAACTTATAGAATCTAAACCGCCTCCAACAACAACATCCATTCCGTCACTAATAATTTGTTTAGCAGCAGTTGCAATTGCCATCATACCAGATGAACATTGCCTGTCAAGACTCATCCCACTAACTGTTACAGGGAGACCTGCTGCTAAAGCGGCATTTCTAGCAATATTAGCATGTGTAGTACCTTGTTGAAGTGCTGCGCCCATAATTACATCGTCTACTTTACTTGGATCAACACCTGATCTTTTTACAGCTTCCTCAATAGACCATCCAGCCATAGTTGGTGCTGTAGTGTTATTAAAGGTTCCTCGATATGATTTTCCAAGTGGAGTTCTAGCGGTTGAAACTATTAACGCATCTCTCATAATTATAATTTTAAAATTAATTTACCTTTTTTATCTCCATTAAATAATTTTTTAAAAATTTCATAAAAATTTTCAATTCCCGAATAAATATCCTCTTTTGATTTTAATTTATCTTGTTCGATCCAAATTTTCATTTGATCAACCGCCAAGGCATATTTGTTTGAATAATCAAATACTACCATACCTGACATTGTAGCTCTGTTAACTAGTAAAGAAAGATAATTCTTTGGACCTTTTACTGCTGTCTCGTTGTATTGAGAGATTGCTCCACAAACTACAATTCTAGCATTTTTATTTATAAAAATCAGAGCTGCATCTAAAATATCTCCTCCAACATTATCAAAATAAACATCTATTCCATTTGGGCATTCCCTTTTAATTCCTCTTGTTACACTTTCATTTTTGTAATCAATACAACCATCAAATCCCAAATCATTAATAACATAATCACATTTGTTTTTTCCTCCTGCGATTCCAATAACTTTACATCCTTTTATTTTGGCTATTTGTCCCACAATACTACCTACAGCACCAGCTGCTGCTGAAACTAAAACAGTATCACCTTTTTTAATTTTTCCGACTTCTAAAATTCCAAAATATGCTGTCATTCCAGGCATACCTAAGGTTCCTATAAATACTGGTAAATCTAAATTTCCAGGATTTATTTTAAAAAACCCTTTTCCATTATTTATTGAGTATTGTTGAACTCCTGCCCAACCAGAAACGATATCACCTTTGGAAAATTTAGAATTTTTTGATTCTAAAACCTTACCAATCGAACCTGCTCTCATAACTTCTCCAATCTTAACAGGCTCTATGTAGGATCTGGTTTCATTTAACCATCCCCTCATTGCTGGATCAAAAGAAATATAATGGTTTTGAATTAAAATTTCATTTTCATTTAACGGAGGTAAAGTTTCTTCATCAAGTTTCCAAGTATCTTCACTAGGAAATCCTAACGGTCTCTTCATTAGTCTAATAAGTTTATTTTTTATTTTCATAATTCATTCAAAAGTATTAATATTTACTATGCATGCATAGTAATTTAGCAAAATAAAATTTATTAATTCCATTTTGGTCTTCTTTTTTCTTTGAAAGCTTTTATTCCTTCAACAGCATCATCTGATTTCAAAACCTTTTCTAGCATTTTTGATAAATATTCGTGATTCAATTCACTAGAATTAATCTTGTCTGAAGCTTCTAAGCCTAATTTAATTGCAATTGGAGAATTAGATGTCACTTCATTTAACCATTTGGAAACGAATGATTCAATTTCACCTTGATTTACTATTTTAGAAACCAAACCCCATTTTTTAGCTTTTTTAACATCTAAATTATAGCCTCTTATACACCAATCAATAACATTTCTAACAGACATAACTTTCGATAAAGATTCCATGACCTGCATAGGAAAAATACCTCTCTTTACTTCAGGCAAACCAAATTTAATACCATCAACAGAAACAACATAATTACAACCTGCAATCAACAAAAAACCTCCTGCATAAACATCACCCTCTAATTGACATATTTTTGGCTTATATAACTTATTAAATATTTCACTGATTAAAATTTTTGAACTAGGTTTCGGAACAGTTGAATTGTTTTTTTCTACATTACCTGAAACTGCTTTCAAATCTAATCCAGAGCAAAATACATCTCCGTTAGCTTTCAGCACTAATGCTCTTAAATTGTTGTTTAAAGAGACATACTGAAAAACAAATGCTATTTCATTAATCATCTGAGGATGGAGAGCGTTTTTTTTGTTTGGACGATTTAAAATGACATTAATAACATAATCCTTTTCATTCCATTGGATAAAATCAAATTTGAATGATTTTATTTTTTTTACATCTTTTTCCTTAAAATAATTCATAACAAAATTATAATCGAAAAATTCCAAAAGAATTCGTTCCTTTAATTTCGGAGGAATAAACTGCCGCCAATGCCAATGATAAATATTTTCTAGTTTCTGTAGGGTCAATAACTCCATCATCCCAAACCTCAGAAGTTATATGCCACACACTAGCTCTTTTATCAGCATCTTCAGCTAACGCTTGTTTTTCTTTTTTTAGTTTATTTTCATCAATAACTTTATTTGAAGATTTCGCTGCATTTCTTTTTATTATTTCCATAACTCCAGAAAGTTGATCTGCTCCCATAACACCAGATTTTACATTTGGATAAGAAAATAAAAATCTTGGTTCAAATGATCGTCCACACATAGCATAATTTCCAGCACCATAAGAGTTTCCTACTTGAAGACTAATGTGAGGAACTGTACTTCCAGATACCGCGTGTATTAACTGAGATCCAGAGTTAATCATTCCATTTTGCTCATATCTTTTACCAACCATAAACCCTGTAGTGTTATGAATAAATAATAAGGGTGTATTTGATTTATTTGCTAATTGAATGAAGTGAGTAGCTTTTCGGGCTGACTCAATAAAAATAACACCATTATTCGCTATAATACCTACTGGATAACCATTTATTTTTGTCCAACAACAAAACATTGTTCTGCCATAATTTTCTTTAAATTCGACAAAATCAGAATTATCAATAAATCTTTTAACTAAATCTTTAATATCAAAAGGTTTTTTGAGATTAGAAGAAACAATACCTAAAATTTCTTTAGGATCAAATTTTGGTGCAGATGCTCCTTTTTCAAAATTATTTTCAGTGGGATTCTTAATTTTTTTAATTAATTTTTTTGCAAAATCTAAAGCCTCTTTTTCATTTTTTGCTAAAAAATCTGAAACTCCAGAAATACTACTGTGCATTTGAGCCCCTCCCAACTCTTCATCAGTAGAATCTTCATTAGTTGCCATTTTAACAAGCGGAGGGCCAGCTAAAAATACCTTTGCGGCATTTTTTTGAAATATTGAATAATCGGACATCCCTGGAACATATGCTCCACCTGCTGTAGCGCTTCCAAAAACTACAGAAATTGTTGGAATACCCTCTTTCGATCTTCTAGACATTTCCATAAAAAATTTACCATAATTATTAAAAACCCTATCTTGATCAGGCAAGTTTGCTCCCCCACTTTCGACCAAATTAATAGTCAGTAATTTATTCTCTTTCGCGATTTGTGATAGCCTTAAATTTTTCAAGCTTGTAGCATAATCGACAGCACCAGCTTTTCTTGTTGCAACATTTGCGTTAATTAAACAAAGAACATTTGAAACATATCCCAATACCACAACAGTAGTTCCACCAGCACCAAAACCCTTTTCATGTTTTAGCCCAGCAAGAGGCATCAATTCTATATATGGTTTTTTCTTATCAAGTAATAAATCTATTTTTTCTCTAGCAAGTAGTTTTTTTCTAGTTCTTGACCTTTTTATTTGGGCTTCACTACCCTCTTGTTTTGATAATTTGTAATATGAATTAAGTTCTTTTAATAATTTTTTCATTGAAATTTCATTTTCAATAAAATTTGAACTTAATACATCCACACTAGGTTTTCGAACTTTCATTTAACAATCGTTTATTTATAAAATTGAAAAATGTAAATTTAATGAAAAATATATTGCTTATTAATTTTTACACATCAACTTAAATTTAAAAATTTTACTCTAATTATATTAAAAGAACAATTTTACAATAATGAGTTTAGATTCTAAAACAAAATTTTTTTACGGACTTGGATTTATTTCTGTCGGAATTAAAGACATTTTATATGCCATTTTTGTGTTCTTTTATTTTAGTCAAATCCTAGGACTAGACCAAGCCTACACAGGTTTAGCAACTCTAATTGCTATTTTATTTGATGCTGTTTCTGATCCAATTATTGGAACTATTTCCGATAATTATAATTCAAAAAAATGGGGACGAAGACATCCTCTAATGTTTATGTCAGCGATTCCTCTTGGAATATCAACCTACCTTTTATTTACACCAATTAGTGGACTAAACCAATTACAATTATTTTTGTGGATGACTATTTTTTCAATTTTAATAAGATTTTTTTTAACACTTTTTTTAGTTCCGGGAATGTCACTTGGAGCAGAACTAAGCTCTGATTACAATGAAAGAACCGTTATCACTAGTTATCGTATAATGTTTACTACATTAATTTCACCGTTTGTATCGTTGTTTGGTTTAATTTACTTTTTCATTCCAAAAGAGGGAATGTCAACTGGATTGTTAAATAGTGATGCTTATCCAAAATTTGCAATGTTTTGTTCTCTTATTATGGTAATTTCGATTCTGTTGAGTGTTTATGGAACAAAACATACGATACCCAAATTACCTAAAATTAATAAAAAAGAATCCATTAATTCATTATTGAAAAATATTCGAATTGCCGTAAAGATGAAATCGTTTAAATCTGTTGTTTTGTTTACTATGATGGTTTACGTCGCCTTTGGAATTGGAAATTCAATGACAACATATTTTTTATCTTATTTTTTTGAACTTAATCAAAACGAAATAGCCGTTATTATTTTTTCAGGTGGAATTGCTGGTCTAATTTCTTTGTATACTGCTCCCAAAATGGGTGAAAAATTTGATAAAAAAACAGGTGTAATCATTAGTACTATACTTTTTGGATTTTTCATGTCTAGTCCATATAATTTTAGATTATTAGGTTTTTTTCCAGAAAACGGCTCTTCAAATTTACTTTTAATATATATGTTACTATCAACTATTGGATTTACTTTTTTGTGGACTTCAATGAGTCTTGCCTATTCAATGATGGCAGACGTTGTAGATGAATACGAATCATTAACTAAACAAAGGCACGAGGGCTTATTTTTTTCGACAATGTCATTTGCTTATAAATTAACAGTAGGATTTGGATATTTTTTTGCAGGAATTCTTCTGAAATTAATTTCATTTCCAACACAAACTGACTTACAAGATATTCCAAATGAAATTATATTAAAACTTGGAATAATTGGAGGGCCACTTTTAATGTTTATTTATTTTTTTTCAGTTTTATTTATTTTGAAATATCCAATAACAAAAGAAAAACATAATGAAATTAGACAAAAAATCAAAAAAATAAAATGAAGTTCAAAATACATATTTATTAAAATTATGAAAGGAATCGAAAAGTCTTATGATGCAATAATTATCGGAGCAGGTTTTGCTGGAATTGGAATGGCCATAAGACTAAAACAAAATGGTTATAATTCTTTTTTAATATTAGAAAGAAATGATAAAATTGGTGGAACTTGGCGAGATAATAATTACCCCGGATGCGCATGTGATATTCCTTCATTTTTATATTCATATTCATTTGAGTTGAACCCTGAATGGAGTAACTTATGTGCTCCTCATGATGAGATTCTAGATTATTTAAATTATTGTGTTAAAAAGTATGAACTTAAAAATCATCTAAGAACAAATACTTTGGTAAAAGACGTTAAATTTGATGAAAAAGTTGGTAAATGGAACATTACTGATTCCAATAACAAATCATTAGAAGCTAGATTGGTATTAGCCGGAGTTGGAGGTTTAAACGAACCTTCATATCCAAAAATAAAAGGAATTAATATTTTTAAAGGAGAAAGTTTTCATTCATCAAATTGGAAGCACGACTATAAATTTGAAGGTAAACGAGTTGGAATTATTGGAACTGGAGCAAGTTCAATTCAAATAATTCCTCATGTTGCTGATCTACCCAAAAAAATGACAATATTTCAAAGGACTGCACCTTGGATTTCACCTAGACAGAACAACGAAATATCTAATGAAGGAAAAGAGAGGTTTAAAAAATATCCTTTATACAATTGGCTATGGAGAGAATTTATTTATTGGACATTAGAATTAAGAGGAATGTTTAAGTACAAAAATAGTTTTGCTGCAAAAGCTCTAAAGAAGGAGTCTATTAAATTTTTAAATAAATCTGTAAAAGATCCTGATCTGAGAAAAAAAATTACACCAAACTATGAAATTGGATGCAAAAGAATTCTCTACTCAAATTTATACTATGAGGCTGTTCAAAAAGAAAATGTTGAGTTAGTAACTGAAAACATTGAAGAAATTACTGAAAAAGGAATTATTGATTTAGATAGAAATTTTCATGAACTGGATGCTATAATTTACGGTACAGGTTTTAAAACTGCTCAATTTTCACACATGTTTAATCTTGAGGGAATTAATAATAGAAAATTGTTTGAGGAATGGGATATAAACGGTGGAGAAGCTTACTATGGCATGGCGTCTAATGATATGCCTAACTTTTTATTTTTAGTTGGCCCAAACAGTGGATTATCACATACATCTATTATCCATGTAATGGAATCTCAATACAATTACGCATTAGATTATTTGAAAAAATTAAAAAAACGTCCAAATTCATTTTTAAATCTTAAGCATGAAGTTTTAAAAAAATTCAATGATAAAATTCAAAAAAAATTATCAAAAATGATATGGTATACTGGTGGGTGTAGAAGCTGGTATATTTCGGGTGTCAAGAAAAAAAATGTTACAATTTGGCCTGGAAGTACTATATCATATCGGTTTAGAACTAGAAAAGTAAACCTTTCTGATTACCATATTGTAAATATTAAAAGGTAAATGAAAACTAGAAAACAACTTACTTTAAATACTGATACTCGACTCGACTTTTTACTTATAAAAGAAAATATTTTATATTTGATTTATTCAAGGATTCAATATAAACCCTAAAAATTAGTTTACGGAAAAGTAAATATTGAAAATTCCGATTGGAGTTCATGCCAGGCTGAGCCAGAAAATAAATTTCATTTTTGATTATTCAAAATGGAGCAGATTAACCAATAAAATTTAAAATCATGATTGATGAATTATTTGATTTTCCCTTCTACAAGTGGGAACAAAAACTTAGCAACAAGCCGTTTTTAAAACAACCCTTTGGAGATTTATGGGAAAATTATACATGGGGAGAAGTCGGAATTATGGCTAGAAAACTTGCTAACGGTTTAAAATCATTAAACCTTTCTGAGAACAGTCACATTGGTTTAGTTTCAAAAAACTGCAGAGAATGGATTATTGCTGATTTAGCAATCTCAATGGCTGGATACATTTCGGTTCCTTTTTTTCCAACTCTTAAATCTAATGAAATTCAAAAATTACTTGATTTTGGAGATGTCGAAGCTTTGTTTGTTGGAAAACTGGAAAATTGGGAAGAAATGAAAAAAGGAGTAAAAGATGATATGCCAATTATAGCATTTCCTCACTATAAAGATCACTCAAAAGTTTCTGAAGGAAAACAATGGTATGATTTTATTAATCAATTTGATCCTCAAACAGAGGATTTTAAACCAAAATTAAAGGATATTTGGACTATAATTTTTACTTCTGGAACAACAGGTGACCCAAAAGGTGTTGTATTAACTTATGAAACATTATTTAATACTAAAAGAATCACCGAAGATGGAAACCCTTTAAAAGTTGATCTAAGTGGAAACAACCGTTTTATTTCCTACATGCCGTTAAATCATATTTTTGAAAGGGTTGTTATTGAACATGTTGCTTTAAGGTACGGTGGAACAATTTCATTTGTAGAATCATTGGAAACTTTTGGACAAAATTTAAATGATACTCAACCTACAGCTTTTCAAGGAGTACCAAGAATATACTCTAAATTTCAGGAAAAGATTTTAATAAAAATGTCTCAGGCTAAACTTGATAAAGTTTTGAAAATCCCTATTCTTTCTTGGATTATAAAAAGAAAATTAAAAAGTGCACTTGGAATGTCAAAGGCTAAAGCATTAGTTACTGGTGCTGCAGCTATGCCTCTTGAACTTTTAGACTGGTATAAAAGTCTAGGTATTTATATTACAAACGGATATGGAATGACCGAAAACTGTGCAACATGTACAAACCTAAACCCTTACCAACCTTTAGGTAGAGGTTCGGTTGGAAGACCAACGGCTGGAGTTGACTTAAAAATAAGTGATCAAGGTGAAATTCTCATGAAAGGACCATTTACCCTTACTTGTTATTACAAAAATGAAGAAATAACTAATCAAACTTTAAAAAATGGATGGTTACATACTGGTGATAAAGGTTATATTGATGATGATGGTTTCTTATACATTACCGGAAGAATAAAAGACATATTTAAAACATCAAAAGGAAAATATATTGAGCCTGGTGTTTTAGAGGCGTATTTTGGAGATGTTAGTGAATTTTCTCAAGTCTGTGTAGTTGGGTTAAATTGTGATCAACCCCTTCTTTTAGCTGTTCCAAGTGAAACCGCAAAAAATGATAGGGAAATTACAAATTCTAAAATGTCTAAAATTTTAGAAAAGGTCAATAACAATTTAGATAATTATAAAAAGATGTCTAAAATAATTTTTGTGAAAGAAGACTGGCTTCCAGAAAATGAAATGACAACACCAACACTAAAAATTAAAAGAGCAAAAATTGATGAGAAATTTTCTGAAAAGTATACAGAATGGGAAAAAAGTGATAAAACAGTTATTTGGGAGTAGTTTCGATGCTATATATTCTTACTTTCATTATCGGATTAATTTCTTTTAAAGTATTTCATTCTTTACTTAATGACAATATAATTGAAAATTACATCGAGAAATTAATTTCCAATGCAACATTTAAAGAAATTCCTGAACTTATTAAAGGTGAAACAGGCTATGCAAAAAATATAGATGTAAAAATTTTTTATGAAGATTTATGTCTATGTGAAAATCCTATATCAACAGTAATTCTAATTAATGGATCCTCTGAATCATTAATACAATGGCCTGATAAAATGGTTAGAAATATTTTAAAAAATGATTTTAGAGTAATAAGGTTTGATAACAGAGGAGTAGGAATGTCCGACTGGATTTCTAATTGGAAGAATTCTAATTCATACAGTCTAAACGATATGGCTTTAGATACCTTAGCAGTAACCAGTCATCTAAAATTAGACAAGTTTCATTTAATTGGGTATTCAATGGGTGGAATGATTTCTCAAATTCTAGCAATCAACTATCCTGATAAAATACTTTCTCTTACCACTTTAATGTCAAGTGGTCATTTATTTGATCCTGAAGCCGAAAAAGCAGATAGCAAAAGGTTTAATCAGTTGAAAAAAATGATTTTAGGATATCGAAATAAAAAAAGAGATTTGAAAAAGGCTCTTAAATTTCACTTTAAATTATCTCATCTTTGGATAGGTAGTGATAATTGTGTACACAATCATGAAAAACAACTAGAAAAGACACTTTACGAGATAAAAAAAAGGAATGGTTTTAATAAAAAAGCATTTTATCAACATAAAAAAGCTATTAAAAATTCAGGTTCAAGATATAGTAAATTAAAAATAATTAAAACCCCTTCTTTAATTATTCATGGATCAGATGATCCTCTGATAAAATGCAGTCATTCAAAAAAAATGGCCTCTTTAATTCATGGATCTAAGCTCTTTATTATAAGAGGAATGGGGCATGATTTTAATAAAAATTTTAAAAACCGGATAAATAGTATTATTTTGCCGCATATATTGACAAATTCTTAATTTTGATATATAAAAAATTAAAATAATACAAATAAGAATAAAATTATTACAATTTAACCAAAACAATAATTATGAAATTTAAATTTTATTTAACTAGTTTAATGTTTCTTTTAGCCACATTTTTTATGGTTAACGCACAAACAAACACAGTAACTGGTAAAGTTAGTGACGGAGTTGACGTACTTTTTGGAGTTAATGTTATTATCCAAGGCACCAATACTGGTGTTATAACAGATGATAATGGGATTTTTTCTATTTCATCTGATATAAAGCTTCCTTGGACTTTAGAAATAAGTTCACTTGGATTTACAAGTCAATCTCTTGTTGTTAATTCTACAGCCCAGCTTATTTCGGTTGATTTAGTCTCTGGAGAACAATTAAATGAAGTGGTCATTACTGGTGCAAGAAAAGCTGAAAAGGTTTCTGAATCTGCAACGTCCATTTCTACTATTCTTTTAAAAGAAATTGAAAATAGACCAACTTTTAATGCTGCCGTCATGCTTGACAATGTTCTTGGAGTTCAAGTTGATAGACAAGGTGCCAGTAGAACTAACATAACTATAAGAGATAATGTGGACATTTTTTCTACATCCACATTAGCTATGTTAGACTACAGAGATTTATCTCAAGTAGGTCTTAATATTTTTGACGCTGCAAATAGTAACTTAAGTATGATCGACCTTGAAAGAGTGGAGGTTGTAAGAGGTCCTCAAGCAGCTCTATATGGAGCAGGAGTTGGAGGTGGAGTTGTTCATTATCAAAGTAAAGATCCTTTCAAATATCCAGGATCAACTTTACAGTTACAAGCTGGAGCAATTGCTAATGGAGGCTCGTTATTAAACAAAGGAAACCTTAATATGAAATCTGTGAATTTTAGACATGCAGTTAGTAATGACGACCAAACATTCGGATATAAATTTAATTTAAGATATACTGAAAATGGGGAATGGGATTTAAGTGATGCTCAAAAAACAGGTGTTTTTGGTGCTTCAGGTTCTAGATCTTTGATTGACCCGATTACAAATCAAGCAATTGGAGGTACTATTGATAAAATTCAAGATGGGGTTGGTAAAGGTGCTGATGCAACTCTTTATTACAGACCAAATGATAACTTCTCTGTTACTGCAGTAGCAGGAATGGGAAGTACTGTTGGAAATGCTTGGACTAGTGGAACTGGTGAAGTTTTTGCTGACCAAAAAACTTATTTTGTACAATTGAGAATGAATTCAAATGACTTGTTTGTTAATTATAATTATACAAAAAATATCCCAGGTCGATATGATGATGAAATTGGCTATAACTATAGAACAGGATTAGTAAGTTATATTGATAGTAATCAATCTCAACTTCAGGTTCAACAAGAACTTTTCTTTGATAACATTAATACCGATGTCTCAATAGGTTACGAACATAAATTTGCTGAATTTGAGTCATATGGCAGAACTTTTGGTAGAAATGAAGATAAAGATGACTACAGAGTTTATGGTGCATATGTTTCAACTAAAAGTGATTTAACTAAAGACTTAATATTAACATTATCTGGAAGATATGATAAGTTTACAGCACTAAACGAACAATCATTTTCACCAAGAGCAGGTTTAATTTGGAAAGCGAGTCCACGTCACAGTCTTAGATTAACTTACAATAAATCTCACACACCTCCTTCTGCACTAACAATGTTTTTAGACTTACCTGTAGCAAGTTTAGGTGGAGGGCTTAATATTTCTATTTTAGGTAATAGTCAAGCTCAAACCTTTGATAACATTAGAACTAAATGGTTATTTGGTGGAGGAGCAGTTCCTTCAAATGCTGGAATTGGAATGCCTCACGCAACACTTTTTGGAGTCTTAGCTCCAGGTGTAGGTCCATTGTTACCTGGAACACCTTTAGCAGGTTTTATTCCATGGCTAGCCGATCAAAATACTTTAGCAGCTATAGCTGGTACAGGAGGATTCACAAATGGATTCTTAGTTGACACCAATGGCCGTCCTTTTGGTCCTCTTGAGGGTGGAGACAAAGGAACTCTACAAATAGATAATACATACGAACTTGGTTTTAAAGGAATGCTTTCAGATAATTTAACCTGGAGTTTTGATGTATACAACACTCAAAAAGAAAATTTCATTGCTCAAAGAATTTTATCTCCCTTAGTAGCATTACCAACTCTAGCTAATGATTTTGCTGCTACTGTTTACCCCTCTGCTTATGCTTATGCTTTTAACACAATTTTTGGTGGAGTTAATGGTTTTCAACCATTTGCTGACCAATTAGCTACAGGAATGGTTAATACAATGGCAGGTGCTGCTATACAAAATGGATTAACTGGTGCGGTTGGATTAATTGAAACTGATCAAGCTCCAGAAAGTGGTAACAACATAATGATGGGTTACAAAAACTTTGGTAAAATTAGCTATTGGGGATTCGATACTGCATTAAATTGGAGACCAACGGATAGTTTTTCTATGTTTGCTAATTATTCAGTTATTAGTGAAACAGAATTCACGAAGGACGACCTAGGTGCATTAGATGATCCTAATTCATATTTCATGAATCATTCTAAACACAGAGTAAAAACTGGTCTAAACTACGCTTCTGGAAAATGGGTATTTGGATTATCTCACAAGTATGATAGTGGATTTAATGCTGATATGGGAGCATTCTACTCAGGTATCGTTGGTCAAAGAAATATATATGATACTAATGTAGGTTTAAATATAAATCCAAAAACTTATTTAGATATAGCTGTTTACAATTTAGGGGGCGAAAAATATAGTGTATTCCCAGGTATGCCTTTAGTTGGTATGAGTGGAATGGTTACACTTAGGCTAGATCTTTAATAAATTTAATATTTGTTTAATTAGTGACAGAATTTAAAAATAAAATAGCCCTCGTCACTGGCGCGGGTGCAGGAATAGGAAGAGCAACGGCAGTTGCTCTTTCTGTTAAAGGTGCAAAAGTTATTGTAACTGATTTTAATGAAACAAGTGGAAATGAAACAGTAACTAAGATTAACTCTAGTGGTGGAAAAGCTATTTTCTATAAACTTGACGTGTCTAATAACGAAGAAGTTAAGTCAGTTATTAATACAATCTATAAAAATGAAGGAAGTATTGACTTTGCCGTAAATAATGCAGGAGTCGGAGGAAATTTTGCGGGCATTCACGATCTAGATGTTAATGACTGGAATAACACAATAAATATAAATCTTACTGGAGTTTTTTCTTGTATGCAATCGCAAATTCAATGCATGCTTAAAAAAGGATTTGGTAGAATAGTCAATGTAGCGTCAATGGCTGGAATTAAAGGAGTTGGAGGAGGTTCAGCTTACTGTGCATCAAAACATGGTGTATTAGGTTTAACAAAATCTGCCGCTATTGAATTTGGCGCCCACAACATTAGAGTAAATGCTGTATGTCCTGGATTTATTGAAACGGATTTAATAAAAGGAGTACCAAAAAAAATATTAGAATTTAATACCCATGTTAACCCAATGAAAAGGGTCGGTAATACCAAAGAAGTAGCTGATACTATTGTTTGGTTGTTATGCGACGAATCTTCATTTGTTAATGGTTCTTCAATGACCATTGATGGAGGGTATGGAAATGTATAAATATATTTAAATGAAAAAACCTGAATTTATAAATGAACTAAACATTCCAGCTGTTGCAGCTCCAATGTTTTTAATTTCTGGACCAAAACTTGTATTAGAATGTTGTAAAAATGGAATTGTAGGAACTTTTCCTGCGTTAAACCAAAGAACAACTGAAGGTTTTGAGGAGTGGGTAATTGAAATTAAAAAAGGATTAGAGGAATTTGAAAAGGAAACTGGAAAAAAAGCCGCTCCTTTTGGAGTTAACTTAATAGTTCATCATTCGAATCCAAGAGTAAAGAAGGATCTTGCTATTTGTATTAAACACAAAGTACCATTAATTATAACATCTTTAGGAGCTGTAAGTCAACTTGTTAGCGCGGTACATTCCTATGGTGGGCTTGTATTTCATGACGTCATCAAAAAAAGACATGCTGAGAAAGCTGCTGAAGCTGGTGTAGATGGACTAATTTTAGTTGCAGCAGGTGCTGGCGGACACGGAGGAACTTTAAACCCTATGCCATTTATATCAGAAGTAAGAAATTTCTTTGATAAAACAATTTTATTGTCTGGATGTATCTCTAATGGAAAGGATGTAGCCTCTGCAATGCAAATGGGTGCAGATTTAGCTTATATGGGTACTAGATTTATAAACACTAAAGAAAGTCGAGCTGATGAGAAATATCAACAAATGATAATTGATTCCTCAGCTAGTGATATTATTTATACGGCTGCTGTTTCTGGTGTAAATGCTAATTTCTTGAAACCGAGTTTAGAATCAATGGGGATTACGGAAGAAATGTGGGGTGAGAAAGCTAAAATGGATATTGAAAACGAAGCCAAAGCCTGGGCTACAATTTGGTCAGCAGGTCAAGGTGTAACAACTATAAAAGATTGCCCTTGTGTAAAAGACTTAATTGAAACGACTAAACAAGAATTTATTGATTCTATTAGTGATCATGCTAAACTTTTAGAAAAGTATTCATAAAAGTCTATAAACCAATCTAAAGAAGCTGGGTTTCTTAAAGAATCTTTACTGAGAACGTTTTCAGCTTTTTCTCCCATCAAGATTTTTTTTATAGGAACTTCAACTTTTTTTCCACTTAGAGTGTAGGGAATATCTGGCGACTGAAAAAATAAATCGGGGATATGCCTTGGTGAACATTTTGATCTAATTAAAACTTTTAAATCCTCACTATTGATTTTTTCTAAAGATTTAATGAAAAGAATTAGTTTATCATTTTTGTTATGATCAATATGAATTATCAAACTATCTTCAACATAACTCAAATCTTTAATCGCGCTGTATATTTCAGATGTTCCTATTCTTATTCCAGATCTATTTAAGGTGGAGTCAGAACGTCCGTGAACTATAATTCCACCTCTTGAGGTTTCAGTAACCCAATCTCCATGATTCCAAATAGTTTTAAATTTAGAATAATAACTGTTTTTATAGCTAATATTATCATCATCATTCCATAAAAAAATAGGCATGGAGATAAATGGTTTAGTTAAGACCAGTTCGCCCATCTGATTTTTTAATTTATTACCATCATTATCCCAAACTTCAACTGCAGCTCCCAACATTTTACATTGTATTTCTCCTGGCACAACTTTCAAATCTAAATTACCCCCGATAAATGCTGTACAAACATCAGTTCCTCCACTTAATGATATAATGTGAGCATTAGGAAAAATTTTATTTAAACCTAAATTAGTTTCTTTAAATAAGGGAGAGCCAGTGGAACCAATTGTTTTTAAAAATGTAAAATCTGTAAAATTTAGATCTTCTGGTAATTTTGATAAAAAATTTTGATAAAAAACTGCACCATGTCCAAAATGATTAATTTTTGCTTTTTTTGCAAGTCTCCAAAGTACACCATTATCAGGAAATACAGGAGATCCATTGTAGATACATAATGAAGATCCTATCAATAAACTACTTAACGAATAATTCCACATCATCCAACCCGTAGTTGAGTACCAAAAATAAGTCTCATTTTTTGATACATTTTGATGTAATGATAAAGCTTTATAATGTTCTAAAATCATACCACCAGTTCTATGAACAATAGCTTTTGGTTTTCCTGTGGTTCCAGACGAAAATAAAATCCATATTGGATGATCAAAATCTACAGAAATAAAATTTAATTCAACTTCCTTACACTTACCAATAAATTTTGATTTAGTATTTAAATCTAAAATATAGGAAATAGATTTAATTGTTTTTTTTAAACTTAAAGCTTTAGACTTTAAAAAAAATTGCTTTCCATTATATTTATAAGATGAGTGATAAAATAAAAATTTAGGCTGAATTTGCTTAAATCTATCTGAAACTGAATCAAAACCGAAATCAGGAGAACATGAAGACCAGATTGCCCCCAATGAATTAACTGCTAAAAACGCTGCTATAACCTCAGGTGTGTTAGAACAGTAACCCACTACTCGATCCCCAATTTCAATTTTATTCTTAATTAAAATTTCTTGAAACTCTAATGTCTTTGCTTTTAATGAGTTCCATGAAATCTCATAGTATTCACCACTCTCATCTTGATACTTAATAGCTGGAGTTTTAAGATTATCGTTTTTAAAGACGTTCTTAGAATAGCTAATTTTTGAGCCATAAAACCATTGTGTTTTAATAAAATCTTCATTGAATTTATAAACTTCTTTTGAAGATTTATCAAACTCTATTTTAAAAAAACTAACAATTGACTTCCAAAAAGATGAGGTTTCATTTACACTCCAATCATGTAAATCATCATAAGATTCAAATTTTAATTTATTTTTTGAATCTAGGAACTCTTCATAACTGGACAAGATAGATTTCAAACCCTAATAATTATATTAAAAATGGTATTTTAGTATGAGCTAATATACTCAACCTATTATGATTAAAGAAAAATTCAATTTAAATAATAAAGTAGCTATAATAACAGGTGCTTCGAAAGGGATTGGTGAGTCTATTGCAAGAGGACTTGCAGAATTTGGTGCTAATGTTGTTATAAGTAGTCGAAAACAAGAATCTGTTGATAAAGTAGCATCTCAATTTAATTCTGATGGACTTTCTGCTATTGGAATTGAATGTCATGTAGCTAAAGAAGATCAACAAAAAGAATTAATAAGAAAAGTGATGGATAAATTAGGTCGTATTGATATTCTTATTAATAATGCGGGTACTAATCCTTATTTTGGACCAGTAGATAAAATGCCTTTGAATCTGTATCAAAAAACAATGGATATTAATGTCAACTCTGCCATTTCATTAAGTAATCTAGTATACCCAATAATGAAAAAACAAGGAGGTGGAAGTATCATTCATGTTAGTTCAATCGAAGGAATACACCCATCTAAAATGATGACAGCTTATAATATTAGTAAAGCGTCTTTAATTATGCTTGGAAACAATCAGGCTATTGAATGGGGAAAAGACAATATTAGAGTTAACATGATTTGTCCAGGATATGTAAAAACTAAATTAAGTGCAGCTCTATTAGAGCATGAAGCATCTTATAAAAGTTTTTTAAAAAATGTCCCATTAGGCAGAGTTTCAACACCAGATGAAATGGCTGGATTAGCAGTTTTTTTAGCCTCTGATGCAAGCTCTTACATGACTGGATCTTCGATTGTTAATGATGGAGGTTTATTACATGCTCCATTAATTGACAATTTGTAAAATAATCTCTAAAATTAAATTATGAATTTTGAATACAGTAATCAATCATTAAAGCTTCAAAATAAGTTAGATGATTTCATGCAAAAACATATTTTTCCCAACGAAAAAGAAATTCTTGAATTTAGGCTTGATAATCCATGGAAACATTCTCCAAAATTAGAAGTTTTAAAAAATCTAGCTAAAAATGAAGGACTTTGGAATTTATTTCTTCCTAAAGGATATGGTAAGTTAAGTCCAGGCTTGACAAATCTTGAATATGCTCCACTAGCTGAATTAATGGGTAGATGTTCTTTTTCATCAGAAATATTTAACTGTTCTGCTCCTGACACAGGAAATATGGAGGTACTTGCTAAATATGGAACTGATAAGCAAAAAAATAAATGGTTGAATCCTCTAATGAACGGAGAAATTAGATCTGCATTTTTGATGACCGAACCTGAAGTTGCTTCATCGGACGCTACCAATATTGAGACTTCAATTGTAAAAGATAAAGATGAATATGTTATAAACGGACGTAAATGGTGGTCATCAGGCGGAATGAATCCTAGAACTAAAATTTATATATTAATGGGTAAAACTGATCCAACTGCATCTCGTCATGTTCAACAGAGTATGATTTTAGTACCAGCAAACTCCCCAGGAATATCAATTGTTAGACCATTAAGCGTATTTGGTTATTTAGATTCACCTGAGGGTCATGCAGAAATTGAGTTAAAAAATGTAAGGGTGCCTAAAGAAAATATGATTTTAGGAGAAGGAAAGGGTTTTGAAATTGCACAAGGTAGATTAGGCCCAGGAAGAATACATCATTGTATGAGATTAATAGGTGCCGCCCAAAGATCACTAGATTTAATGTGTAAAAGAGTGGATGAAAGAGAAACTTTTGGAAAAAAACTTAAAGATTACAGTAGTATAAGGCAAGATATAGCAAAATCAGCATGTGAAATTGAACAAGCTAGATTACTAACTCTTGCTGCTGCAGACAAAATTGATCAACATGGAGCTAAAATTGGAGCTAATCTTATTGCAATGATTAAAATTGTAGTTCCTCAGATGGCTTGCAATGTTGTAGATAGAGCAATACAGGCGTTTGGTGGAATGGGTGTTTCCCAGGACACTCCCCTAGCTTCATTCTACGTCTATGCAAGAGCAATTAGGTTAGCAGACGGTCCCGATGAAGTTCATATGTACCAATTAGGAAGAAATTTAGTGAAAGATCAAATAAATAAATGATCCAAAAAGTTAGAAAAGGAGAAGAACTTGATGAGGTAAATATTAAGAAATATTTATATAAAAATCAATTTATCACAGATAAAAATAGTGAACTAATTATTGAGCAGTTTTCTAATGGTTTTTCTAATTTAACTTATCTTTTAAAAATTGAAAAAAAAGAACTAGTACTCCGTTGTCCACCAAATGGAGCAGTGAAATACGGTCACGATATGAGTCGTGAATTCAAAGTTTTAAAAGGTCTAAACAAAGGTTTTGAGAAAGCTCCAAAAGCACATCTCTTCACTAATGATATTGACATAATTGGAGCACCATTCTATATTATGGAAAAAATAGAAGGTATTATTCTTTCCAGAAAAGAAGCCAATAATAGAAATATTTGTGCGGAGGATTACCAAAAAATAGCTTGTAATTGGCTTGACACTTTTGTTGAACTTCATGAGTTAGATTACAAAAAAATGGGTTTGGAGGATTTAGGTAAACCAAATGGTTATGTTGAAAGACAAGTTAAAAATTGGAGTAAGCAATATTTAAGAGCTGCAACAGAGGAAATTCCTGAGTCATATAAAATAATGGAATGGTTAGTGAAAAATCAACCATCTACACACACTTACAGCTTGATACATAATGATTACAAGTATGATAATGTTGTTTTTAAGGACAACTCATGGAAGGAAATTAAGGCAATATTGGATTGGGAGATGTGTACTCTTGGTGACCCATTAATGGACTTTGGAACATCGCTTGCCTACTGGACAATGGAGTCAGATCACGCTATGATATTAGATGGTTTAAACTATCCAACATCAAAACCTGGAAACCCAGGAAGAATGGAATTGGTTGAAATGTATGGAGAAAAAAGTGGAAAAAAAATGAATGATTTAGTTTTCTATTATGTGTATGGATTATTTAAAATTGCTGTAATAGTTCAACAAATTTACTTTAGATACGATAAAGGGTTAACCACAAATGAAAAGTTCAAAGACCTTAATAAAATGACCAACTTGATGTGTACTATTGGTTGGCAGTCGATTCAAAAAAATAAAATAGAAAATCTTTTTTAAAAAATGAGTAAAATATATTTTTTTAGACATGCTCAAGCCTCTTTAGGAAGTGACAACTATGATGTATTATCAGAAAAAGGTGAATTACAAGCCCTAGAACTAGGAAAATACCTTATTAGTAAAAAATACTATTTTGATAAAATATATGTTGGGACATTAAGAAGGCAACAACATACTTATGAAATTATTTCTGAATTATATAAAAAAAATAACTTAAATATTCCGGATCCAATTATTCTTGAGGGATTAAATGAACACCAAGCCACTGAAGCTATGAAGACCGAAATGCCTAAAATGATTAGTTCTGATGCATATCTTATAAAGTTATGGAAGGAAATTGAATTAAACCCCAAGAAGAAAAATGGAAATATGATGTTGGGGTTTAAGTATTTTTTAAACTTATGGGTTAATGAAAAAATTATAGTAAAGGGAATTATACCATGGAAAGATTTTAGAAAGAATGTAAGAAATGGATTGAAAATAATTTTAAAAAATACAAATAGTAATGAAAATATTGGGGTGTTTAGTTCAGGTGGAACAATAAGCTCAATAACAGCTGAATCATTAAATATTAAAGAAGAAATGAAAATTGCAGATTTAAATTTTTCTATTAGAAATACATCTTTTACCTCTTTCTTGTATTCAAGAGAAAAATTTAATCTTTTATCCTTTAATGAGCTACCTCATTTAAAAAAAGAGATGATAACTTTTGTTTGATTTAGATCAAAAAAAAACCCGTATTTAACAGGTTTTTTTTAAAATTTAAATATTTTTTAAAATTATTCCTAATTTAATAAGGACCCATTATAATACATATATCTCTTAATTATTTTTCCATCATTATCAAAATCATCCATAAACAATACTTTTATTACAACTTTTTTTTCATCTGATTTTCTCGTCATTCTAAAGTTCCACCATGATTGAACTACTTTAGATTCTAACCAATCATACTCAAGATAATCAGGATATCCAGATTCATCTATAGAATCTAAATTCCAAACACTAAACATTTCTTTGTCTCTGTTTTTTATATCATCAAGAGTTAAAATTTCCGTTTCATTTATATCCTCAAATGTAGAGTTTTCATGAAAAAAACTATAACATTTTTCAGTATCTCCGTTTAAAAATGAATATAAAACTTTTCTAACAGTATTAATATTTTCATGATTAATATAAATAGTGCCATTTTCTCTATCACGGCTTGGCCAAGCATCCCACATTCTTCTATAATTACTCCTATCAGTATAGTCTTGTAAGTATAGAATCTTTGTAGCTTCTTTATTCAGCATATATAATCGATGAATTGGCATATCGAATTCAACTCCTGTTTGTTTATTAACTCCATAAACATTTTCCCAAGTTTGTATCCATAATTGACCTCCTTGCTTGTATTCAATAGCATCCGGATAAGCTGGTGAATCTTGTGAAATTTTAAAATAATCTATGTTAGCATTCCACCATTTTGATTGACCTATAAAAGCAGTTTTTGATGTTCCCACTTGTTTTTTGTTAGATGATAATGCATTAAAAGCTTTAAAATCATCATGAAGAATTGAAGATAATTTATCAACATCAGCTTCAACAAAAGCTTTATTAAATGAATTGACTAATTCAATTCCTGGGTGATCAACATAGACAGTTCCATTTTTCTTTTTTTTCTGTGCACTAACAGAAAATGTAATAAGTGCGATTAAAATAAATGTTATTTTTTTCATAGTTTATAGTTTAATTAATTTCCTTTGAATTTGAATAATATGGTTTGTAAGGTGTCACCTATTATTCTTTTTCTTGATTCAACTCCATGCTTGACTAACATTTGTTCTGAAAACGACAAATCTAGTTCATTTGTCTGATTTAAATCTCTAACATCCATGGTGAAATGTGTCACATCTTGATTAGCGTTATTACTTCTTTTTATCACACGATTGAATTCCCACCATCCCATTGATCCATCTGAAATATTTTTTTCATGCATGTTTTTAAAAAATTTCATTTCATAATCTTCATAATCATCATTTAAAGCTTGAAATCCATTAAACAAAAGAACACCGCCTTCAATTTCAGTCCAAGTTGTATTATCTAATCTTTCAACTAAAAAAGTTTTAGTTTCTTTTCTTACATTCATACCTAAATCCCATTTCTTCTTAAATTTTGATTTAGACAATTTATTCTTGTAAACTTTTTTTGCCAATTCCTCCCAATTAACTCCCTTATTCATTTGTAATGAATCCTTATATCCATTCATGACTATATAATCAGGTTTATTAGAGTCTTCATCATCATTTAAAACTTTTGAAACAACCCAAAAGTTCTGAGTGTCATCACTAATTGCTTGTTCTTTAATTAATGACCAAAATTCCTCAACCTCAACATAAGAATCTTCCATTCCATCCTTTAGCCATATAGCTTCATATGAAATTAATTGAGAAAATGATAAAAAGAATGATAGAACAAAAAGAATACAAAATGTTATTTTTTTCATAATAAATAATTTTTTACAATATAATAAAAAATAGAACAAAACATACTTTTTAGTATGTTATTTAATTGATAAGAAAAGTTTATTGCTTTACAACAATAAAAGTTGCTGTAGCTCCGGTTGAAAGATTCCACTGATTTGAGGAAATCATCGTGTTATTATCATCATAAACTCTCAATTCAGCTGTGTTAGGACCAGATGAACCTTGGTTTAAAGCAGTAAAATCAATTTTATTAAACCCTGTTGCTAAAGGAAGTTTAAAGCCTGAAAAAGCAGACTCGAGCATTAGATTATTAATAATAATAGAGTCATTAACTAAAATACGTACTCTATCTCCATCTACATACTCAAAGTCTCTACAAATAACATTAACATACTCTGCACCAGTGATAACATCTCCTAAATAATCACCCTTACTATAATTACCAGAATTTTGTTTTTGCTTTTCCTTTTTAATATTTTTCATATAAATATCAGCAGGATCTAAAAAAGTTTCTGATTCAAAAACAGATTTTCCTTTTACTTTTTGAGTTTCACTTTTTTTTAAAATTGAAAAATAATTTGGATTATTAGGTGTAGTATTTAGGTTTTTTAATGCAGACGACATAGGAGGTAAAAGCTCTACTTTTCTATTAGAATTTTCTATTTGAGAGAAAGAATTGAAATAAATAAAAATAAATAAAAAAGAAACTATTTTATTTAATTCTATAAATTTAGATAAGTATAAATTTAATATCATCTATCTTTTGTTATTGGCACTGATCATTAAACAAATACCCAAATTAGTTAATACCAGTGCTAAAGTTCCAAGCAAAAACCATGCCTCATCTTGATTTTTTAACGTCAGGGCCTCTCCAAAAATACATAATCCGGAACTAAAAATTAAAATCCCTAATAATGAAATAAAAAACCACTTTTTTTTAGAGTACATTACCTATAATATCTTTTATACTTAAAGAATGAAAAAAGCCCCAATACAAGAACAAAAGCCAAAGAGTAATAAACAAAGTTGGGTGTAATAACTTTATCTCCACTTGCATAAGAATGTAAACCAGTTAAATAAAAATTAACTCCAAAATAAGTCATCATAATTGATCCAAAAGCTAGTATTGACATCAGATTAAAAATCCATTTTCCTTTAAGTCCAGGGATAAGCCTCATGTGTAAAACGAAGGCATAAATCATTATACTTATTAAAGCCCATGTTTCCTTGGGGTCCCACCCCCAATATCTTCCCCAACTTTCATTAGCCCACTGTCCACCTAAAAAGTTACCAATAGTTAGCATTATTAATCCAACTGTCAGAGAAAGTTCATTAATTATTGTTAGCTCTTGTAAATTTAAATTTATTTTATTTTTATTTTTTTCATTTGTTATCAAAATTAAAAATAACGACACTATACCTAAAATCATTCCTAAAGTAAAAGGACCATAACTGCCAACAATAACAGAGACATGGATCATCAACCAATAACTATCTAATACTGGAACTAAATTTGCTATTTCAGGATCCATCCAGTTCCAATGAGCTATCATTAAAATCATTGCAGCTACAAATGAAGTAGAGGCTATTGTGAGATTAGATTTCCTTCCAAAAGCTAGTCCAATTCCCACAGTTGCCCAAGCTACATAGATCATCGATTCATAAGCGTCACTCCAAGGGGCATGACCAGAAACATAGGACCTCGCTATCAAACCTAATGTATGTATGATAAATAAACCAACAATTGAATATTTTGAAAATAAAACTAAAATTTTCACAAACTTTTTCTCATAAAATATTTGAAAAATCAGGAATGCAAACATTAGTGTTCCAACATACATATACCAACTAAATAGATTTTTAAAAATATCGTACTTGTTATATATAATTTCTGCTTTTATTTTCTCATCCGAGGGAAGAATTTCTGATCCATATTTAGTTTGAAAACCTCTTATGCTTTCTAAAAGTTTTTTTGAATTGTTGTAATCCCCAGTCTCAATATCATTATCTAAAGCACCTAAATAAAGTGGAAGAACATTTTTAACATACAAAGAATCAATTCCCTCAAAATCTTTTGGCTGGACATCAGGAAAAGCAACCCATTTATTATTAAAATCATTAGGTATTGGGAAAATTCTTAAAATCTTACCCTCAAAAGCAGAAAAAAGTAAGTTAACTCGTCTATCAAGCTCAATAAAATCTTTTTGAAATTGATTTGGTAGAGATGCTTTATAAGCAGCCTCTAATTGAGAAGATATCTTATAACTTCCATTTTCATCAAAAAAATCAACGAAGGAGGCATATTTTTCTTTTTTATTTCTTCCAGCAATTTTTCTAATACTATCATTTCCTCTCTTCAAATATATTATAGGAACATTATACCAAGAAATAGGATTTTTTATTATTGAGACCAATACTTGATCTGCATTCAAGCCTTTGTATGTATCTGATTTACTTACTTTACGTAAAAGTTCAGAGGCAAAAGTATTTAAAGGTTTCATTCTCCCACCCGAATCTTGAATAACAAGGCTTCCAAATTCCGCAGCATGTTCTAAACTTACTGGGTTATTAATTATTAAGGAATCAATTTGATTTAAATTAGATGATTGATTATGCTCATGGTTATCTTGAGAATAAAAAACAGTAGAAAAAAGAAACATTAAAATAATCATGGATTCTTTTTTGATTTTAACTTTTTCAAGTTTATTAGACAAATCTTTAAAACGAGTTTTTCCAAAAAACATTATTCCTAATAAGCCTAAATACAATAAAAAATATCCAACGTAAGTCATCAAAGTTCCTAACCAATCATTATTAACTGATAATACAGTCCCCTTTTCGTCAGGATCAAATGAAGCTTGAAAAAAACGATATCCTTTGTGATTTAAAATATGATTCATATAAATGTCATAATCAAAAGTAGAATCATCAATTACGGTAACTTTACTTTTAAAACTACTATAACTCTTTTCAGTTCCAGGGTACTTTTCCGCAATAAAGTCGTTAAGTTTTATTTCAAAAGGTAAAGTCTTTTCTAAAGAACCATATTTTAATGAGAAATCAAGATTATCAACTCTAATTTTTTTTGGTGTATTTACTATTCCTTTAGCTCCAAGCAAGCCAACAACTTTAGAATCTCCATTAGATGAAATTTTAACAAACAAACCATCTTGTTGAGTAGGTTCATCTTCTGATTTTACAATTTCAAATTTACCTTTAATTATATTTTCAGGAAAGACAAATTGTAATCCAGCTGTGTTGTAAAGAGATCTAAGAATAAGTGGGTGATTAGTATTGGTTAATAAATTACCTTTTAACTGATCGGCCATTCTCATATAGTTCCCTTCAAATGGACTGTTGATTGATAACGACCCATCCTCATTATAGTTAATATTTATTGCCCCTTTCGTATCATTATTTAAAGCAAATAATATATTATGAATACTAGTTACTTTACCTGACTCTAAATAATGATCATGTCTATTGCCATCGCTAGCCTCTACAATTTTTAAATATTCTTTACCATTAGGATCTTCAACTAAACCCTCTTTTACATTTTCAATAAAATTCACATATTCCACTAAAAAGTCTTGTCCCTTAAAGTCGTATTTCCATTTAAAATAATTGCTAGTACTTTCAGAAAGTAACAAATCCCCCTCTAAATATTTTCTTAAAGGTTGACCGTTATCTTCTCCATCAACATTAATTGTTAAATAAGTTTTTTCTGAGAGAAAAGTATTAGAACTTGCATTTTCTCTAATAGGCATAACTCCCTCAAAACCTATATAACGAGTAATACCTGCACCTAATATGATTAGAATCCAAGATATATGTAGTAGCAAAACAGGCCATTTCTTAAAACTTAATAAATTATATCTTTTAATATTAAACGTAAAATTAATTACAAAAAAGACCATCATTAGTTCAAACCACCAGGCATTATAAATAAGAATTTTAGCTGTTGTAGTATTATAATAACTTTCAATAAAAGTTCCTATACCCATTGAAAGTGGAAATAGAATAAATAAAACAGCAGTAAATCTTGTGGAAATTAAAAAGGAAACTATTTTTTTACCCATTTGTTAGTAAAGTTACAATCCTTATTATCTTGATTAATATTTATATAGGTTTCGTCTATTTTCTCAACCATCCAATTTTGAATTTTGTTCAACTGCTTCTCTTTTAAAGCTAGTTCTTTAATCTTTATATAATCTTGAGAATAATCAGCTATATGTTCATCGAATCTATTACTTACTTTAATAATTTTATATTTTTTAATACCCCGTTCATCCTCCTCAAGTAGAGGCGCAGAAATCTCATTATCCTTTAGTTTTTGTGCTTGACCATACAATACTGGATCCATTTTTGTAAGTTCGAATCTAGTATCTCCAGTGGTAGGATTAATTAATACTCCTCCATTATTTTTTGTTTCTTCCTCGTCAGATGAAGATTTTGCAGCTTCCTCAAATGTTAAATCTCCGTCTTCTATTCTTTTTCTTATTATATCTATTTTCTTTTTGGCTTCACTTAAAGCGTCGTTAGTTACCTCGGGAATTAATAAAATATGTCTCACGTCAACTTCTTGCCCCCTAATTCTTTCTACTTTAACAATATGCCAACCAAATTGTGTTTTAAATGGTTCCGAAATTTCTCCCTCTCTAAGTCTGTAAGCAGCATCTCTAAATTCTTTTACCATTTGAGGACGGTTTCTATTTAAAGTATACTTGCCCCCTGTTGGTCTAGAACCAGGGTCTTGAGAATATAAAATAGCCTTTGTAGCGAATGATGAACCATTAACAACTATATCGTTTCTAATAGTTTCTAATCTATCTATTACTTTTTGGTTATCGAGCTCAGAAACTTGTGGTTTTACAACAATTTGAGCAATTTCAAGTTCAGCACCAAAAACAGGTCTTTCATATTTAGGAATAGAGTTGAAAAACTGTCTTACTTCTTCAGGTGTAATTTCAATTTCATCTACAATTTTGGTTTGCATTTGTTCAGATAACTGATTAATCTTATTTATTTCAAAAAGTTCAGTTCTAAAGGATTGTTCATCTTTCTTTTTATAGAATTCTAGTACTTTTTCTAAACTTCCGAGTTGGTTAACAAAATAATCAATTGTTCTATCTACATATGAATAAATCTGATTGTTATCAACTTCCAAACTATCTTGTTCTGCGTGGTGGGCATAGAGTTTATCCTCCATCAACTTTCCTAGCAAACTACATCTACCAATATTTTGAGTAGACACCCCTTGAGATTGAAGATCAATTAATGTTTTATCAACATCAGATTCTAAAATAACGTAATCACCAACTACAGCAGCAACTCCATCAATTTTAATTTTATTTTGGACATCATTAGAATTTGTATCAGATTGAGAATAACCTAAATACATATATTGAATAAGAAAAAATGATAATAAAAATTTGTTAACTACTTTCATAAAATTCAAGCTCTTTGTTTTGTATAGCATCGTTTATTAAATCATTCTCAAAATCCCTAACAAAGTCTAATTTCTTTTTGTTTAAAAGAATTTGTTTTAATGTTGGTTTGATGTAATCCATTGGGGCAACATCATTTCTGAAAATAGATTTATTAATTTTTATCAAATATAATTCTAATGAATCTTCTAATTGATAAAATAAAGATTTTTTTACAATATTATTTTTAATATATGTTTTTAAAAAAGGAAGTTTTGAAAAAAACAAGTCTTTATTGATCCATATAGAGTCATTAAAAGAAAATGATGAAAACTGTAATGATATCGAATCTAAAAAAACTACATCGTCTTTATTAAATCTTCTAAATCTAGCTCTTACATCCTTAATATTATAATTATCATTATTAATTTTTAAAAATCTGGCTTTTACCAAATCTTGATTTAATTTAAAATTAGATTTATTTAAATCATAATAATTTTCGATGTCAACATCTAAAATTATGGTATCCATAGTTGTTTTAACCATTTTTTCTTGGTAGGAATGAGAAAATAGATCGTTTTTATATAAATCAACTAAATCCATAAGATTCTTTTGGTCATCTTGAGACAAATTAATTAATGCCTTTTCATTTAAAATATGGTTTTTAGCCCAATTAACAATGGCATTTCTAACATAAACAACACTGTCTTTTTCACTCAATTTATTTGGAATCCTATCTTGAATATCATTGAAAAATAAATATTTATCCCCAACTCTTGCAATAGCTAGTTTTGGTTGAGTAGAAAAATATTCACAATTGATAAAAAAGAATAAAAAAGATATGAGAAAAAGTAAATTTTTATATTTCAAAACTTTATTATCTAGAATAATTAGGAGACTCTTTGGTAATCATAACATTATGAGGGTGACTTTCTTGTAATCCTGCTCCAGTAATTTGTACAAATTGAGCATTTTTCTTTAAATCATTAATATTTTTCGTTCCACAATAACCCATTCCAGATCTAATTCCACCAATAAATTGATGAATACTTTCAAATAAATCTCCTTTATAAGGAACCCTACCCACTACTCCCTCTGGTACTAGCTTATTAGAATCATTAATAGAATCTTGGAAATAGCGGTCTTTACTTCCTTTTTGCATGGCCTCAACAGATCCCATTCCTCTGTATGTTTTGTATTTTCTTCCTTCATAAATAATTGTGCCACCTGGAGATTCTTTTGTTCCTGCCAATAGTGAACCTAGCATAACACAATCAGCTCCAGCAGCAATTGCCTTAGTGATATCACCAGTATATTTTATTCCCCCATCAGCTATCAAAGACACACTTGATCCCTCTAGAGCTTTGGAGACTTCATTGATAGCAGAAAGCTGAGGATAACCAACACCAGCTATAACTCTGGTAGTACAAATTGAACCAGGACCAATCCCAACTTTAACACCATCAGCTCCAGCACTGGCTAAAAAAGAAGCCGCCTCTTTCGTTGCTATATTACCAACTACAACATCAATATTGGAATAATTACTTTTTATTTTTTTTAATATTTCTATTACACCTTTTGAATGACCATGAGCAGTATCAATAACTATAGCGTCAACGCCAGCTTTACATAATGCAGAACACCTTTCAACGGAATCTTTAGAAACGCCAATAGCAGCAGCAACCTTCAACCTTCCAAACTTATCTTTATTTGAAATAGGTTTTAATGAAATTTTTTGGATATCTCTAAATGTTATTAAACCAACTAATTTATTCTCTTTATTTACAATGGGTAGTTTTTCAATTTTATGTTTTTGAAGAATCATTTCTGCATCTTTCATTGATATCCCTTCATTACCTGTAACTAAATTATTTTTTGACATTATTTTAGATAATGGTTTCTCATTTTCATTTTCAAACCTTAAATCCCTATTTGTTATAATCCCTATCAACTTATGATTAGAATCTACAATTGGAATTCCTCCGATGCTGTATTCCTTCATACAACTTTTTGCTTGAGAAACTAGTGCTGATTTTGGTAATGTTACTGGATCTAAAATCATCCCAGATTCTGATCTTTTAACTTTCTTAACTTTTTCAGCTTGAAGATCAATTGACATACTTTTATGTATAACTCCCAAACCACCTTCTTGAGCCATGGCTATTGCCATTTTACTCTCCGTAACGGTATCCATAGCTGCGGAAACTATAGGTATATTTAAATTAATATTTTTTGAGAATTTGGTGGTTAAATCTACTTGATTTGGTAAAAATTCTGAATAAGACGGAACAAGTAAGACATCGTCATAAGTAAATCCTATTCCAGTAAATTTATTTTGAAGTTTATCCATAGCAATTAACTTAATAATTAATTGCATGCAAATATACTAAAATTTACAGTACCAGTTACTTGTATAAAAAGCTGACTAACTTAGAGAAGGTTGCCAATCAAAACACAACATTCCTTTAGATGCAGATTTAGGATGACTGCACGATGTTAAGTTAAATGAACTACAGTTAGTACAATTAGATTGTTTAGAAAAAACCTCTTTAAAAGAATGACTATCACAAACATTTAAAATATCCACCTCAATATCATGCTTTGAACATGTTAGGTTGTTAACTAAGTTCTCACAATTTAAACATGTATTATTAGTTCTAATACTCATAATTATTAATTTTAAATCAAATGTATAGTAAAGATTGTTTAGAATGAATTTAAATTTTTTTATAAAAAAAATTATTCAAAAAAATTATTACATAAAGAATCGAAAAATATTAAGTCTTTTGAGTTATAATCAATACTTAAATACTCACCTTTTTTTATAGGCTGATTAGTGAAAAAATACCAATTATGACCATTTAGATTTCCTATTATTTTATATTCTTTTCCTTGAAAAAAACATTTCTCAACAAGAACTTTATTGATTGATTCTTTGACTATTTTAACATTTTCAGGTCTTATATAATATGTCTTGTCATCTATTTCAATCTGATTTAACTCGCCCAACACTTTAGCACAGTAACAATTTGCTGGTTCACAATACATATTGACTGGATCATCATATTGTTGCAAAACACCAGCTTTAAAAATTAAAATTCTATCAGCAATATTCAGAGAGTCATTTATATCATGAGTTACCAATATAGTAGTTGTTTGGGTCTCTTTAATGATTTTATATATTTCATCTCTCATAGAGAGTTTGATATTAGAATCTAGGTTACTAAATGGTTCATCTAACAAAAGTAATTCAGGTTCTCTAATAAGTGCTCTTGCAATACATGCTCTCTGCTGTTCACCTCCTGAGAGTTCGTGAGGATATCTCATCAACAAACTTTCTAAGCCTGTTAAAGATATCATGTAATCTAGTTTTTTAAAGTACTTGGATTTTAAATTAAATATTATATTATCTTTTAAGTTTAAATGAGGAAAAAGAGGGTAGTCTTGAAAAACAAAACCTATTTTTCTCTCTTGAGGTTTTATGAAAATATTTCTATTATTAAGGATCTTATTATTTAAGGAGATCGTTCCTGAATTGATTTTTTCTAGTCCAGAAATACATTTTAAAAAGGTTGTTTTTCCAGAACCACTCTCACCAAGAAAAGATATAATCTCGCCTTTTTCGACTGAAAAGTTTAATTTCTTAATTACAGGATTATTTTCACTGTAATATTTTACTAAGTTTTTTACTTCAAGATACATTTAACTGCTTATTAATAACATTTTTTAAAATTAATAATAACAAACTACCAATTAAAATAATCATGAGAGAATAAATACTAGACAATGGTATCATTTCTTCAATTGCAAACTCGTAGGTTTGAGTAGCCAAGTTATCAAAATTAAAAGGTCTCAGAATCAGTGTAATGGGCAGCTCTTTCATAAGGTCAATAAAAGTAATAATAAAAGCTGTTATCAATGCCAATTTATTTATTGGTAAATGGATTTTTCTTAAAAGTTTAAAGGGACCTAAACCTAAACTTTTAGCGGTATCATCATATGAATCAGGATGTTTTTCTAGACTGGATTTTATTGGAGATTTTCCAACTGCTAAAAATCTAACTATATATGCGTATATAAGAAGAAAAAAAGAACCTAAGAGGGCAGAAGAAAATGTCTTATCAATATAAGTGAACAGCATAATTAAGCCTAATCCAATAACTGCTCCTGGAATAGCATATCCCATTGAAATCGATTGACTTATATAATAATTTATTCGAGTTTTTGAGATCTTTTCTACAAAGAGAAAAAACAACGCAATTAAAACTATTAAAAAAGCCGAAACACTAGACACTTTAATAGTATTATAAGTTAGCTCTAATAAATCATTAAAATCAACCTGAGAAAAAGTCAAGAACACATTGTTTAAAATAAAAACAACTGGAATTAAAAAACCAATTAAAAAAGGAAAAAAACAAACTAAAATGGCTGTAATTTTTTTAAAACCATCCAATCCTTGTAAAGTTTGAATTTTTGAATTGGTTCCATAATAGAATTTTATTGTAGAATGATAATATTTTTCGATGTAAAAAAACATAAAAACAACCAATAATAATATAACAGAAAGTTGAATAGCAGTACCAACATCACCCATAGATAACCATGCTCTAAAAATACCGGTTGTATAGGTATTGACTCCAAAGTATTTAACCGCACCATATTCATTTAAAACTTCCATTAAAACTAAAAATAAACCAGAAAAAATTGCAGGTCTAGACAGAGGTAAGATGATTTTATAAAATGTCTTAAAGGTTGATAAACCTAAATTTTTAGAAATATCTATATAATTTGTTCCTAGCAAACTAAATGAAACTCTACAAGCAGTATATATATATGGATATAAAGCTAAAGCTAGAATGATTCCTAAAACCTCAATCTGTAAATAGTCTTGATTAAAGATAACAGACAAATCATTAAAGTTTTTTCTTAAAAAACTTTGAATAGGTCCAGTATAACTTAATATATCGCTGTAAGTAAAGGCCATAATATATGAGGGAATTGCTAAGGGTAGATACAAAGCAATATCCAGAAAATTACGCCCTTTAAATCTATAGTTACTAATAAACCAGGCCGGAATAACTCCAAATAAAAGAGAAAAAAAAGAAGTAATTATTATTAAATAAAATGTATTAAAAGTATATTCAAATAAAATGTTTTCCCATAAATAATTGAAAGAATTACCCTCTATATATATAAGTTTGTAAAAAAGAGTAAAAATTGGAAGTAACAATAATATTGCAAAAATTACACTTCCAATAATCCATCTTTTATTTTCTAAATAAAAAAATTTTTTTATTATTTCCAACCTGTTTTATCAAAAATACGTATTGCTTCTTCTCTAAATTTTCCAAGCATATTAAGATCTAATTTATCTGTTTTAAATGTACCCCAGTCTTGTACAATTTTTGAAGGCTTTACATTAGGATTAGCTGCATATTCATAACTATTATTAACATATGTATTTTGTGCTTCTTCACTAGTTAAGTATTCCATTAATTTAATCGCATTCTCCTTATTTGGAGAATATTTTGCCAACCCAATCCCAGAGACATTTATATGACTTCCTCTTTCGTTATCTCCTTGATTTGGAAAAAATACCGACACTGATCTTCCAGCATCAAGTTCTTCTTCTTTTTGGGAGGATAAAAGGAGTCCAATATAATAAGAATTCACAATTGCTATATCTCCTTGACCAGCTGCAATTGCCTTAACCTGATCTCTATCACTCCCTTTAGGATCACGCGCAAAATTTTTAACCACCCCTTCAGACCAATCATTGGCTACATCTCTTCCTAAATTAGCTACTATTGATGACATTAGCGCTTGATTATATGCATTTGAAGATGATCTTACGAGTATTCTTCCCTTCCATTTTTCATTTGCTAAATCTTCATAAGTAGAGAGATCACTTTTATTAACTCTATCATTACTGTAAACTATTATTCTGGCTCTGTATGTAATTGGAGTCCAATAACCATTTATATCAATGAGATCTTTTGAAACATTCGTGTTAATTGTTGAATTAGAAACTTTTTGAAGTAGGTTAAGATCAGCAGCTCTTTGTAATTTTCCAGCATCAACTGAAATAAATAAATCTGCAGGACTTTTATCGCCTTCATTTTTCAACCTTTCAATTAATTCATCCGCATTAGCTTTAATTACATTGACTTTTATTCCAGTTAATTTAGTAAAATTTTCGTACTGCAATTCATCCACAGAGTAATGTCTTTGACTGTATAAATTAACTTCATTTGATTTTTTTTCGTTGTTATCACAGCTCAAAAATAAAGAGCACATTATTATTGAATAAATTATATTTTTCATGATTGTTATTTAGATTTATTCTAAACTGCAAGATAGATAAAACAATTAAATTTTAAAATTTGTATTCTAATCCAGTATAAATTCCAAATGGGTGTCCTGGTCTTAATCCAGCAGGTGCTCTTGAAACAGCATATTTTTCATCTAATAAATTGATTATTTTCGATGTATAAGTTATTCCTGATCGAACTTTATATTTAAAAGAAATATCAAAAATAAAATATGATGGAACTTCAATTGAACCATCTGCTATAGTTGAAAATTTTCCATTATAATTCCCATTAAAATTAATTTCAAATTTATTTGTTTTGATACCAATATTTGAATTCAATTGATGTTGTGGAATATATGGAATTCTATCGCCATTACTTACTTCTCCCCAAATGTCTTGAGTACTTCCAAAATCAGTCAAGAACTTAGCATTTGTAAGAGTATATGAAAATGAAAAGGGAACAGAAATATTTTTATTCTCAATAAAATCAGATGTCAGTAATATTTCTAATCCATTAACCAAGGCTTTTCCGGCATTAAATGGATCAAGTTCTCCAAAACCACCAGTTGCTGCAAGATCATTTCCTAGTAAGTTGCTGTAATCGTTTTGATATGCTATAATTTCAGCATTTACCCTATTTATGGAAAATCGACCTCCTAATTCTAAATTCAAACTCTCCTCAGCTCTTTGACCAATAGAACTACCTGGAGGTGAATATCCTTTATGTATTCCTCCAAATATTGAAAATTTATTATTTATAGTATAATTAACTCCAATTCCAGGTATAAATACTGATACTTTATTTTCTCTTGAAGAAAGATCATTTATATTTCTTAAAGGATTATCTTTTCCAAAATCATCTCTTGCTAATATTATTGATTCATATCTTAAGCCAGGTGAAACTGTAAATCCTTTGATTTTATATTTGTACATTATATATGAGGCAAAAGAATTTGCAGAGCTTATTCTGTTTCCTTGAGATCCTTTTTCTCCATAAGTGTTTAATGACATAGATCCATTTGTTATTAAATACTTATCCTCCCATTGAAACCTGTCTTCCTCGTCGTAATGAACTCTAAAACCAATTTCTAGATCATTAAACGAGTTGTTATCTCCATACCAATGATAATCGATTTTAGTTTGAACTCCTTTTGAAACATATTTTCTGTTATTTGCTTTAACTTTTAAAGCATTTTCTGAATCTGATAGTCCTTTTAAAATTGAAATGTGACCAGCGTAATTTTGAGAATTAGAAATTATTTTTGAAATTTTTTGTGAACTTCCTTCAAAGACAACGTCATCCAATTTATACCAATTTCTTTTAAATCCATTGTAATACGCATTAGTTGTAATTTTAAATCTCTCATTGAAATTTAACTCATGAGTTACTAGAAATTGTATGTGTTCAGCATCCATTTTATCTTTTTCAGATCCTGGATACCTAAGAAAAGGATTTTTTTCAAAATCATTTTCAGAAAGTCCTAAATAAGTTTCATTCGATATCTCATCATAATGATGAAATTTTAATTCTAAATTTTGTTTAATTTTTCTTTTTTTTGATAGTTGAAATCTAATTTTAGAAGTTATTTCATTTATATCAAATCCAGTATTTAAATTATTTGCGAGAGTTTTAAAACCATCAGAATTATAATTTAAATATTCAAACATATACCCAAATTTATTAGAGCTATTACCAAGAGTTAAATGTGTTTGTCCAGTTTTAAAACTACCGTAACTTGAAGAAATTTTTCCATTGAATGATTCTGGTATTTCAGTTGATACAAAATTTATAGCTCCACCTGTTGTATAGGGTCCATATTGTATTTGACTACTTCCTTTTAAAACTTCAACAGCTTGCATTCTAGCAATAGATGGAAAATAATATGCAGATGAAGCGCTGTAAGGCGCTGGAGAAATTAGGATTCCATCTTCCATAATAGCTATTTTTGAACTTCTTTCTGGCGATGTCCCCCTAATACTTATATTAGGGCGTAATCCAAAACCGTCTTCCTCATAAAAATTGATTCCTGAAATTTTATTTAATGCTCTATTAATATCTGTATAATTAAATTTTGCCAATTCCTCGGTAGAAAGGTAATATGCGGCTCCGGTTCTATTTTTTGCAACAAATTTATTTCCTAAAATAGTATTGGCTTTGATGATTACTTCATCCAATGCGGTTATTGAATCTTTAGATTTTTCATTTTGTTGATTCTGAGTATATAAATTTAAACTTAAAAATAAGGTTAAAGTGAGTATTGTTTTTTTCATTTTTGTTTAGATTAATTCTAAATAGTGTTAAATTTTTAGCGAAAGTAAGTCACAAAAACCTTAAAAACAAGCTTATTTTTAATTATTCTAAATAAAGATAGTGTATAAATTTAATTTATATATATATCTATTTAAATATCAATTATTTAGGTTTTGAAAAAATTTTTGTTGCAAAATTATAGGAAGATTCAAAATTAAGAGAATTCAAGTTTAAGGGAACTTTTTTTGAGTTAAAATAGGAGATTAATTTTTCTGTTGGAAAATTTCCTGTAAGTTCATCTTTAGCCATAGGGCAACCTCCGAATCCCTGAATGGCAGAATCAAATCTAAAACATCCAGCATTGTAAGCAGAATCTATTTTATCAAACCAATCATCAGCATTAGTATGAAAATGTGCTCCAAATTCAACATCGGGATAATCAACAACTACGCTAGAAAACACCTTTGAAATATCGTCTTTTTTAGCAGCTCCAATCGTATCAGAAATTGAAATAGTTTTTATACACATATCATTTAACAAGTCTATCCATTTTTGAACTATCTCATAATTCCAAGGATCTCCGTAAGGATTGCCAAATCCCATAGAAAGATAAATGACTAATTCTTTCTGAGATTTGTGACATATCTCTATAATCTGATTTAATTCCACAACAGATTCATTGATACTCTTATTAGTATTTCTCATTTGAAAATTTTCCGAGATCGAGAAAGGATATCCTAAATAATCTATTTGAGGAAAACCACACGCCTCTTTAGCTCCTCTTAAATTTGCAACTATCGATAATAACTTAGATTTTGTTTTGCTTAAATCTAAATTATCCAAAACATAATGAGTATCCTTCATTTGAGGAACAGCTCTATGAGAAACAAAACTTCCAAAATCTACCACATCGAAACCAACAGAAAGAATAGATTGAATATAATCTATTTTATCTTCTGAGGGAATCCAAGTTTTAAATCCTTGCATAGCATCCCTTGGACATTCGACCACTTTAATAAAAGACATGAGATAAAGTTAGGATATTTATTATTTTAATATCCAAATAGCAATAAAAATATAAACGCAAATTTCAATTACATAAGACACTCTAATTAGAAAGTTATTTTCAGAAATTATATTGTTCATTTTATTAGAAAAAATAGAAACCCCAATAAAAATCATGTTCGCTTGAAGCCAAAATATTAATCCTAAAATTAAAAATTGTATTTCTGGATCTAAATTGTCATGAAAAATAAAACCAGGAAATAGTGCAATAAAAAATAAACTAACTTTTGGGTTTAAAAGATTCATCAAAAGACCTTTTTTGAAAAAATCAATGTTTTCATTCTGATTCGATTTAAATATTTTTTTATTATTTCTATTTAAAAAAACCATGATAGCCAAATAAATAAAATATGCGGCCCCAACTATTTTCATTACTAAGAAAATATTCTCATTTTCTTTTACAAGAATAGTTAACCCCACTACCACAAAAAAAGTATGAAATAAAAGACCCGTTGTAAGCCCAATTGAGGTTATGATAGCTGCTTTTTTTCCTCTTATAAAACTCTGAGAAATAACATATAAAATATCAGGTCCAGGACTAAGGGTTAAAGCTAATGAAGAAACAACAAATGCTATTAAAACATCAATATGCATAAATAAATATAATGAATAATAAAGTCTTTTTATTATCACTGTAATATTAAATAAATCCACTATTTTTGACTGCTAAATTTTAATATGAATCCAATAGAAAAACTTCAAATTGAGCTTAAAGACACTAGAGCCAAGCTAATTTCGCATCCATTATATCAAACACTAGATTCAAAAGAGAAACTCATAACTTTTATGGAAGATCATGTATTTGCTGTCTGGGATTTCATGTCGTTGATTAAAGCTTTACAAAGAAATCTAACTTGTGTTAATGTCCCGTGGACCCCAAATTCAAATAATTTTTCCGGAAAATTAGTAAATGAAATAGTCTTAGCAGAAGAAAGTGATGTGGATCCAGAAAATAATCCCAAAAGTCATTTTGAACTATACCTTGATTCAATGAATCTAATTGGAGCTAAAACTTCACTTATCAATGAATTTGTTAATGAAATAAATAATGGTAAATCGTACCACGAAAGTGTAAAAAAAATTAACGTCCCACCCGTTGTTAAAGAATTCATGAACTTTACATTTGATATTATCAGTACTAATAAAAATCATGTCATAGCAAGTGTTTTTACGTTTGGAAGAGAAGATTTAATACCAGATATGTTCATTGAGATTGTAAAAAAACTTTCTAATGAAAAAGAAATTAAAGCTGATTTGCTTATATATTACTTAGATAGACATATCGAGCTGGATGCAGACGAACATGGTCCAATGGCTTTAAAAATGATCCAAAATTTATGTGGAAATGATCCTGTAAAATGGAAAGAAGCTACAATTGCGTCTGAGAATGCTTTAAAAATGAGAATTAAATTATGGGATTCAATATTAGAAAAAGTTGGATAGCGTATTCACAAAAAGTCAATAATTAATTTTTATCAAACTAATCATAAGTAAATTTTATATATTGCTTTAATAATAAGCAAATTATGAAAAAGATATTGGCAATACTTGTTATTTATATTTTAACAATAAACTTCAATTTTTCTCAAACAACATCAGAAGAAGAATCTAATATTTCATTCCACTCGTTAGAGGAGTTAAAATCTTTTGAAGGAGTCTATGGAAGTGATGACTTTCCATTGAAGTTTAAACTTTATGAAAATCAGGGTAAGCTTGTTATGTCATGGGTAGGTAGATCTGAAGATGAATCTATGATTTTGGACGAGGAAGAAAAAAATAAATTTAGTATGCCATTGGCCGGACTAGAACTTGATTTTGAGATAGACGAGAAAAGATTCGAAACTAAAACCGTTTCTAGTAAAGGTGTCAGTATTGAAGTTGATACAACAATACTTAAAAAAATGTTTTTTAAAATTGGTGGAAAAGAAATACTATTTACAATGCTTCCTAATAATGATTCCTCTGAAGAAAAAAGTAAAAAATAGAGAGATTTTTATTAAATTATTTTAAAAGATTTTTTATAATTTTATTGATTAATATTACAGATAGAATTAATGAAAAAAATATTTTACTTTTTCGCATTTTTATTTATTACATCGTGTAGTTCTGATGAAGAAGAAATAATAAATTCAGACCCAACCGAATTTACATTTAAATATAATCTTCACACTAGTTTACCCTCAGACTGGATTACTGAGTTCTATGTGATTATGAAAAATTTAGATGATTTAATTCCAATCAAACCAACAAATTACTTTTACGAACTACCTATATATGCATGGAATAGCAATGTTGACAAGCCTTATAAGGATAAAATAGGTGATGCGTCTGGGGCCTCGATTAGTGGAAACGGGGGAGCTGTAAATGACAAGTACATGGTTTTAGAGATCCCATACCAAGAATTTGAATTTAATTCAATGCATAGATATTCCGTAATTGATCATGAATATTTTCACGTATATCAAATGTCTCTTTCAAAAAATTTTTTTGATGGAAACATAGAACTAAAATGGATGTCAGAGGGTGGCGCAGCAACTTTTGAATCTCTGTACATACAACAACATTATTCTTACAATTACTTTAAGGATGCTCAAGACAGAGTAGATATATCTGCTATTAACAATCCTTCAATTTTTGAAAAATTCTCAACCTCAAGTTCAGTAGATTCTAATTATTCATCCTCCGTATTTATGTTTTTAGTTCTTGTAAAAGAATTACAAAAAAAGGGGTCAACAGAACCAGAAGCTTTTAAAATGGTTTTAAAAGATTATTGGTTAAGAAACCCCACTGATAATAATTGGAAAACTGTGTTTCTTGAAGTTTTTAACATAAGTGTAGACCAGTTCTACTCAAGTTTAAAAGGATACACAAATGACATTAAAACTGTTTTACCATCTGAGTCTTTGAAATTAGAAAGCATTTTTTAATTGTAATAAATCCCATTTAATTAAAAGAAGAAGATATGTCTAATCTGAACTACAGTTTGTAAAGTTTGGCTTTTTAGATTCTGGCCAATTAGTTATTCCTCCAAAGAAACCACTACAATTAGTTACTTTAGAAACATTCCATTCACTTAAATCCATTCCTTCAATATATTTGTTTTCAGAACTAGTACTAAAAAAACCAGACATATTTGTTGCTTTGCTTACATCCCAATTATTAATATTGGGATCTGTAGTTTCTAATTGCATTGCTAGCCTAAAATCTTCTACATTACTTACATCCCAATAACTTAAATCTGATTTAATAGGCTTATCAGAATCAAAAAGCCCATACATACTAGTCCAATTACTAACATCCCAATTTTCCATTCCTTTGATTTCAGTTCTTAAAAAAAGACCTGCTGCAGAATCTAAACTAGTTATTTCTACTTTAGTTGTAACCAGTGTACTTAAATCTGAGTAAGTGTTTAACACATTCTTTAACCAAGCTAAATCAACAGCAGTATAATATACTGAGTGGTTAAAGCTAACCAAATCAGTACCTCCATTTCCTCCATTAAATCCAAAAACTATTCCTTTTAAGTCTGCAGTCGTTCCTACAGTAACCCAATCTTTAGCTTTTATTGTTACTCCATTGTCATCAACATAAAAGGGCAATTCTTTTTCGTCTTCAGATGAACAAGAAACAATTAATAGGGCCACAAATAGTAATGTGTATTTTTTCATTGATTTTAAAAATATAAAAAAAACATTCACATAGAAAGGTTAAATCTTAAAAATTATCTAAACATTACTAATCTAGATTATTTACTAAGGACTTTTAAATTAAAAAAGGGACTCAATTTCTTGAATCCCCTCTGGGTGGAAGAGCGGTCTCGAACCGCCGACCTCCTGAACCACAATCAGGCGCTCTAACCAACTGAGCTACAACCACCATTTAACAAGGCGTAAATTTAATGGATTAGTTAGATATAAAAAATTTTTATTTAATATCGTTTAAGTTATTTATTCCAATCACTCTATTTGTTGTAAACCCTTCAGCATTATGAACTCCTATCAACCTTCCTAAGTCTGCGGATCGGTTTATTACATCGTCTAAAAAATTCTTTTTACTAATTAATGTTTCAGGTTCATTATTATTTGGATCAAAAAATTGAGATCTATAGGCTTTAATAGCTTCTAACTTAAGATCAACAAATCCTGAAATATCTACTAAAAAATCAGGTGAGGAGTTTTTCCATTGGATGTAGTGGTATACAGATTTTGGTCTCCAAGATAATTGGTCACTATTTTCAAATTTTGTTTTGACCTTAACTAGACCACTTAAAAAGCATGAATCGCTAACTAAACTAGCAGCTTTAGGGTGGTCAATATGTCTGTCATCTTGCGCATTACAAAGGACTATTTCTGGTTTATATTTCCTTATACATTCAATAACTTTTAATTGATGTTCTTGATCATTTGTAAAAAATCCATCTTTAAAATTTAAATTTTCCCTTAAAGAAATACCTAATATTTTTGAAGCGTTATTGGATTCAGAATCTCTAATATCAGCACTTCCTCTAGTTCCCAACTCTCCTCGAGTTAAATCTATAATACCAACTTTTTTTCCGTTTGAAATTTCTTTCAAAATAGTTCCCCCACACCCTAATTCTACATCGTCAGGATGAGCGCCAAAAGCCAATATATCTAGTTTAATATTCTTCATATTTTTTCAAAAGCTTGAGTTAAATCATTTTTCAAATCTTCGTAATCTTCAATTCCCACTGAGAACCTCAATAAACCATCAGAAATTCCGAATTTTTCTCTTTTTTCTTTTGATATTTTTGAATGAGAAGTTAATGAGGGAGAAGTTATTGTAGACTCTACTCCTCCTAAACTCATTGCTGGTTTTATAATTTTTAGGAATCTGGTGAACTCATCAGATTTTTTCTCTTCTTTCATTAAAAAAGATAACATACCTCCATAACCATTCATTTGCCTTTTGGCAAGTTCATGTTGAGGGTGAGATTCTAAACCTGGGTAATAAACCGATTTAACATTGTCATTAACATATAAAAACTCTGCAATCTTTTGGGCATTTTTATTTTGAGCTTTGACTCTCAAGAATAAAGTTTTTATACTTCTTTCTAAAAGCCAAACAGTATGTTCGCTAAGATTACCACCATAATTTATTGATGAGTCTAATATTTTATCAATAAGAATTTTTGATGATGAAATTGTCCCGGCTAAAATATCACTATGGCCACCAAGATATTTTGTTGCACTATGAACTATAATATCAATTCCAAAATCAGAGGGATTCTGATTGATTGGACTTGCAAAAGTATTGTCTATAATAGAAATTAAATTATTGTTTTTAGCCAAATCAGAAACAGCCTTTAAGTCTATCAATTGTAGAAGAGGATTACTTGGAGTTTCAATATAAATTAGTTTAGTATTACTTTTTATTTCTTTTTTATAATCTTCTATTTCTAAAGATTCTACAAGAGTGTGTTCAATATTAAATTTTTTGAATTCTTTAAGAATTAGATTTATTGTTCCCCCGTATAAAGAGGATTGAAAAACAACATGGTCACCAGTTTTCAAGAACGAAAACATCGATGCAAAAATCGCTGCAATGCCAGATCCAAAAATTAAAGATTTTTCGCAATTTTCTAAAGAAGAAATTTTTTTTGAAAGTGCTAATTGATTTGGGGTGTTAAAATATCTAGGATACTTATGATCTACAACTTCTAAATAATCATAAGCAGTGCTCAAATAAAGTGGAGAAACGGCACCTTTAAATTTATCATCTTTTAATTCTCCATCATGAATACATCTAGTGTTAAGTCCTTTTTTATTTTTCATTGTAAATCAACTCTTAATCCAATCCAAAACAACTGGATCATTAGGGTTAACTCTTGGTGAAACAATCTTGACTAAAAACCCATCTTTATCAATCAAATATTTTTGAAAATTCCATTTAACAGATGAGTCTTTATATCCATTTCTGTCTTTTTCAGTTAAAAATTTGTATAATGGATGCATTGCTGATCCTCTAACAGATGTTTTTTCCATCATTGGAAAAGAAACCCCATAATTTTCTAAACAAAATTTTGCAATCTCTTCATTTGAACCAGGCTCTTGCCACAAAAAATTATTTGAAGGAAATCCAACAATGACAAAATCTTCAGACTTGTAATCATTATATAGTTTTTCTAAAATTTCATATTGATAAGTAAGACCACACTTTGATGCTGTATTTACAATCATTACTTTTTTACCTTTCAAACTAGACATATCAAATTTTTCACCCGATAAATCAGTAAGTTCAAATTGATGAATAGTTTCCTTCATTTGTTTAAAATTTTGGGTTAAAGCTAATTGACTAAAAATCAGTGTAATTAAAAAAAGTGTTTTTTTCATATTTGGCAAATATATAATAACTTATAATATTTCTGCACTTAATCCTGCCTGAAGAAGTTTAGAGCATTTAGGTTTTAATTCAGAGATAGGTCCTGACTTAACACTACACTTGCCTTTATAATGAACTATCAATGAACATTGCTCAGCCTGTTCAGGTGTGTGATCACAAACCCTAATTAAGGTCTTTATTACATGCTCAAATGTATTTACGTCGTCGTTATAAAGAATAATTTCATTTTCATGAGCTAAATCTGTTAAGACTACTTCCTTCTCCGATATTTTTTCTTTAGTGCTCATATTCACACCAATTTACAAAATTTTAAAGGGAACTATTGGCTTCAATGATCAGATTGAAATCTTTTGCAGATAGAGATGCTCCTCCAATAAGACCGCCATCTACATCGTTTTTATTAAAAATCTCACTTGCATTTGAGGGTTTTACACTTCCTCCATAAAGTATTGATACGTTGTCAGAAACGCTATTATCATAACATTCACAAATGTAATTTCTTACAAATTCATGCATCTCTTGAGCTTGTTCTGGCGTAGCAGTCTCTCCAGTTCCAATGGCCCATACAGGCTCATAGGCTAGAATTATATTTTTCCAAGATTCTTTATTCATTTTTAAAACAGTATTATCAAGTTGTGTTTTAACTAATTTAAAATGATTGTTTGATTTTCTGTCAGATAACTCTTCTCCAAAACAAAAAATAATATTCAAATTATTGTTTAACGCAAACTCAATCTTTTCTAACAAAACATCATCTGTTTCGTTAAAATAAGCTCTTCTTTCAGAGTGGCCAATTAAGGTGTTATTGACACCAATACTTTTTAACATTTCAGAAGAAACCTCTCCGGTGTAAGCTCCGTTATTTTTTTGATGAATATTTTGAGAAACTACTTTAATTGATGAATCTTGTAATAGATCAACTGATGTTTTTAAAAAAGGATATGCTGGTGAAATCATAACACTAACGTCCTTAGGAAAATTGAACTCTTTTAATTCAGTAACTAAATCTTTAGTTTGGTTAAAATTATTATTCATTTTCCAATTTCCTGCAACAATTTTTTTTCTCATTATTTTTATTTTTTAATCAAGTTTTACTTTTGGATCTAACCATGTATAAATTATATCAACAAAGATATTAATCAAAATGAATATAAATGCTACTGTCAATACAGCTCCAATTAAAACTGGCACATCTAAAGTGTTGAGCGAGTCTACTATTTCTTTCCCTAGTCCATTCCATCCAAAAATATACTCAACAAATACTGAACCAGCCAACATACTAGCAAACCAACCTGAAAGGGCAGTAATCACTGGGTTTAAAGAATTTTTAATAGCGTGATTTTTGATGACTTGAAATTGAGTTAAGCCCTTAGAATATGCTGTTCTAATATAATTTTGAGATAAAACTTTTAAAAGAGAATTTCGCATCATTTGTGAAATAACGGCAACAGGCCTTATCCCTAAAACTATTGATGGTAAGATTAAATTTTTAAGATTAATATTTAAATTTTCACCATAATCATCTAATTCATATAAACTTCCTGTCATATTTAATCCAGTAATATCATTTAATACATAACCAAAAAACCAAGCAAACAAGATTGCACTAAAAAAAGAAGGCACACTCATTCCAAGAGTACTAAAAATCTGAATTGAATAATCAATCCAGGTGTTTTTATATAAAGCTGAAAAAATTCCTAAAAACAATCCTAGTATTATTGCTATGGTAATTGAAGACAAAGCAAGTATAGCAGTATTTGGAAATGTATTCTTTATTATTTCAATTACAGTAACTCCATTTTTTTGATATGATTCTCTTAAATATGGGGTTTTAAAGACAATATTAAAATTTTCAAAAGATAAAAATTTTATAAAATTATATTTATCTTTTTTCAAAAAAGAAAGGTTGTCAGTATCTTTAAAATGTAATGAAACTAGAGACAGGTCATTTAAATAATATAAATACTGAATAAAAACTGGTTTATCAAAACCGTACTTTTTTTTAATAACAATAAGCTGTTCTGAATTTTCATTTTGATCCAACATCATTTGAGCAGGATCACCTGGTAATACATTAAAAAGAAAAAATATAATAGTTGTAACTCCAAAAAGAGTTAAAAACATATTAGATAGCTTTCTAAATATCCAATACATATTAAATTTATTTTTCTTTGAGATGAATCAAAGCAAATACTGAATAATTTATCATGTCTTGATAATTTGCATCAATTCCTTCACTAACTAAAGTTTTACCTTGATTATCTTCTATTTGCTTTATTCTTAAAATCTTTTGAATTATCAAATCCGTCAATGAACTTACACGCATATCTCTCCATGCCTCTCCATAGTCATGATTTTTGTTCTCCATTAATGCTTTTGTCTGAGCCAAATGAATATCATATAATTTTAATGCCGAATCCAAATCTAAGTCCGGAGATTCAACTATCCCCTTCTCAATTTGAATTAATGACATTATTGAATAATTTATAATCCCTATAAACTCCGAAACTTGGCCTTCATCAACTTTTCTAATCTTTTTAGTTTGTAGACTTCTTATTCTTTGAGCTTTAATAAAAATTTGATCTGTTAACGATGAAAGTCTAAGGATTCTCCACGCACTACCATAATCTTTCATCTTATTTAAAAAAAGATCTCTACAATTAGAAGTTACTTGATCGTACTGATTAGAAGTGTTAATAGCCAATTAATTTTTTATGTAAATTTCGTTGAAAAAATTCAAATAGGTAGTTTAGTTTTGTAAAAAGTTATTAAAAAATTTAAAATCACAATGACAATCAATTTAAATGGAAATTTAATGGATTTATCCACACCCAAAATAATGGGCATTTTAAATGTTACACCGGATTCGTTCTATGATGGTGGCATGTTTGATTCTAATAAAAAAATTTTAGATCATGTTGAAAAAATGTTAACTGATGGAGCGGATATAATTGATGTGGGTGGGTACAGTTCAAGGCCTGGAGCAAAAGAAGTGAAATTAAAAGATGAAATAAAAAGAGTAGTACCAACTATCGAATTAATAAAAAAAGAATTTAATGAAACAACTATTTCAGTTGATACATTTAGAAGCGAAGTAGCTTTACAAGCAGTTAATAGTGGGGCGTCAATAATTAATGATATTTCAGGTGGAGACTTAGACCCAAATATGTTTAATTGTGTTGCTGAATTAAATGTTCCATATATAATTATGCATATGCAAGGAAATCCAAAAAATATGCAAAACAATCCTTTATATGAAAATATTATTGTTGAAATAATTGAAAATTTATCTAAAAAAGTTTTTAAAGCTACAGAGGCAGGAGTAATTGATGTAATAATTGATCCTGGATTTGGATTTGGAAAAACCATTGAACACAATTATAAAATCTTGAGTGAATTATCATTTTTTAAGGAGTTAGACTGTCCTATTTTAGTTGGTTTGTCTAGAAAATCAATGATCTATAGCGTTCTAGAGGAAAAACCAGAAAATGTATTAAATGGAACTACTTGCTTAAATACTGTTTCCATTCTCAATGGAGCAAATATTCTCAGAGTTCACGATGTAAAAGAAGCTAAGGAGGTTGTCAAATTAACAAACTTTCTTAACAAAAACTTTTAATTCATTTTTAATTACTTTTATAGAAATCTTTAAAATTGGATAAACTTGATTTTTTATTGCCGGATTTCATTAGCGTTATAGATATAATTCTAGTAGCTATTCTCTTATACTATGTATATAAATTAGTCAAAGGCACTGCTGCAATTAATATTTTAATTGGAATCGTTATTATTTACTTAATCTGGAAATTAACTGACCTTTTCAACCTAAACATTTTAAGCAATTTACTTGGTCAATTCATAAGCGTTGGAGTTTTTGCATTAATTGTCGTTTTTCAACAAGAAATAAGAAAATTTTTGTTAATGCTAGGGTCCAACAACTTAACAAACAACAAACTTTACTTCAAATACATTAATATTTTCAAACCCTCCAGAGAAATTAGTCAAATGGACATTGATGAGTTTTTAAAAAGCTGTAATAAATTAGTGAAGAGTAAAACTGGAGCTTTATTTATAATTGAGAGAAATAACAGTCTCGATTTCATTAAAAATACAGGTGATAATTTATACCTTGAAATCTCATCTCCAATCATTGAAAGTATATTTTATAAAAACAGTCCCCTGCATGATGGAGCCGTCATTATTGATGGTAATTTTATTACTGCTGCAAGGGTAATTTTACCTGTTTCTGAAAATAAAAACATAAATTCTAGATTAGGATTAAGGCATAGAGCTGCATTTGGAATCACAGAAAAAACTGATGCAATAGCAATAGTAATTTCAGAAGAAAATGGAAAAACATCCTTCATCAAAAATGGTGAGATTTTTAACTACAAAAACAATGAAAATTTAAAAGCTATGATAGAGGCTGAACTAGTTTAGCTTGAGACTTTTTAAATTGAATTTCATAAAGATTACGATAATATCCTTTATCATTTTTTATCAATTCTTTGTGAGTCCCCGACTCGACTAAACAACCTGAATCCATAACTAAAATCCTATCAGAATTTAATATAGTTGACAGTCTGTGTGCTATAATAATAGACGTCTTGTTTTCAGTAATTTTTAAAATGGCATTTTGAATCAACTCCTCTGAGTTAGAATCAATCGATGAGGTTGCTTCATCCAAAATTAATATTGAAGGATTTTTTAAATAGGCTCTTAAAAAAGAGATGAGTTGTCTTTGACCTTGTGACAACATGACTCCCCTTTCCTTAACATTATAGTTATAACCGCCAGGAAGAGACATTATAAAATCATGTATTCCTATTTTTTTAGCTGCGTTAATAATTTGGTCAAATGAAATTGACTTATCCCAAAGTGTAATATTATTTAATAATGTGTCTGCAAATAAGAACACATCCTGAAGAACAAGAGCAATTTTAGATCTTAAAGAAAAAATGTCCATTTCTTTAATATTTATTTTATCAAGTTTTATAGATCCATTCCTAGTGTCATAGAACCGAGTCAATAAGTTAACAATTGTTGTTTTTCCGGATCCAGTTGCACCAACAATAGCAATCTTTTCACCACTTTTAACATTAAAAGAAATATCTTTTAGAACTTTCTCACCTATATTGTATGAAAATTCTATATTTTTAAATTCAATATTTCCTGTTAATGAATCAGCAGATAATTTTCCATTATTTGAAATTTTGCTTTCTGTATCCATTAATTTAAACACTCTATTTGCAGCAACCATTCCCATTTGAAGGGTATTGAACTTATCTGCAATTTGTCTTAAGGGACGAAATAACATTTGAGATAACTGAATAAAAAGAAATATAATTCCTAGTGTTATTTCTGTGTCTTTTAAAACAACACTTAATCCTCCATACCAAACAATTAATCCAACTGTAATTGAAGTGGAAAGTTCTGCTATTGGAAAAAATATAGAATTATACCAAACAGTTTTTAACCATGCTTTTTTATGTTTTTCATTAATTTTTTCAAAATTTTCGTATTCTATTTTTTCACGATTAAAAAGTTGAACAATTTTCATTCCAGTCAATCGTTCCTGAACGAAAGAATTTAAGTTTGCAACCTCGCTTCTTACTTCATTGAAAGCCACTTTCATCGATTTTTGAAATTGCCTTGTAGCAAATAAAATAAAAGGGAGAACTATAAAAATTGTTAAACTAAGTTTCCAACTCAAAAAAAGCATAATAAATATTACCAATAGCATTTGTAACAAATCAGCAACAATCATAAAAAGTCCTTGACTGAATATACTAGCAATAGTTTCCATGTCGTTTACGGCTCTTGTGACCAGTCTACCGACCGAAGACTTATCGAAATATCCCATTTTAAAATCAAGGATATGCTTAAATAACTTTATTCTAATGTCATAAACAACATTTTGTCCAAGAAGATTTGCATAATAGCTAAACAAAAACATAAAAATCACTGTTAAAACGAGATTTAACAGCATAAAGCATATTACAAATATAAAGTCATCATATCTGCCCAACGACAAATAATCATCTACTGCAATTTTTATTAAATAAGGGGTGAGAGTTGAGAATATAGAAATTAAAATAGCTGAGATGGCAACAAAAATAAATATAGATTTATATATTAAAACATAACCCATTAGTCTTTTAAAAAGTTTGACGTCAAGAAGATTAGAGTTTTTACTCATTTAATAATAAATTTTCAGAATAAATAATATTTGTCAAATATAAACCTTGTGCAGGAACAGAGTAGCCAGCAACTTCTCTGTTTTTACTTTTTATGACTTTATCCATATGACCAATTTCAAATTTACCCTCCCCAATTTCAATCAAAGTACCAACAATAGCTCTAACCATATTCCTCAAAAAACGATTAGCTGATATTTCAAAAACCCAGTGGTTATTTTTAAATGTCCAACTGGCACTTCTAATATCACAATCAAAAGTATGTACATCGCTGTTGGATTTGGAAAAACATTTGAAGTCGGTGTAATCAAAAAGCTTTAAAGCAGCCAAATTCATTTTATAAAAATCAATTTCTTTTTTCAGATAATACGAATCATTCGATAAAAAAGGATTTTTAGTCGTATTTATCTTGTACTGGTAAGTTCTACTTACAGCATCGAATCTAGCATGGAAATCTTGCTTTACCAGAAATATGTTTTTTATTGCAATATCACTGGGTAAAAAGGAGTTTGATTTATAAATAAAATCAGATTTATCCTCTATTATTAGATCAAAATCAAAATGAGCGCAAAAATATGAAGCGTGGACTCCAGTATCGGTTCTACCTGCCCCAACAATACTTACTTTCTGATTTAAAATAGTAGAAATACATTTTTCGATAGTCCCTTGTACAGAAACACAATTAGGTTGTATTTGCCAACCGTGATAATTGGCACCATTAAAAGATAGTTCTAATAAATATCGCAAGAGAAATACTATTTTTGTTAAAAAATCAAATATACCTTAATAAGAAAGTCAAAAAAATAATTATTTGAAAAAAATTCTACTATTATCTGATACTCATAGTTACATTGATAAGTCAATAATTAAATATGCTAGACAAGCTGATGAAATATGGCATGCTGGTGATATTGGAAAAATTGAAGTTTTAGATGAGCTAGAAAAAATAACAAAAGTTAGACCTGTTTATGGAAACATCGATAACCATGTTGTTAGATCTACCACGAAAGAAATCAATACTTTCGTTTGTGAAAAAGTAAAAGTTTCTATGATTCATATTGGTGGTAAACCTCCCTACTACAATAAAAAAAGTAAGCCACTAATTTTAAAAGAAAGACCTAAAATTTTTATTTGTGGCCACTCTCATATTTTAAAGGTAGAATACGACAAAACCAATCGTATTTTATTTATGAATCCTGGAGCAGCAGGCAGGCATGGTTTTCATAATAAAAGAACCATGATCCGATTCGAAATCAATGAGGATAAAATAGAAAATATGGAAATTATCGAACTAGGGAACCGATCTAGTCAATAATATCCAGATTTACAAAAATTTAAAAAATATCTTTCATTATTATTTTCTATAATTTTTTGTTATAAATTCTGCGTTTTCTTTTGTAACAATTTCAATTGGGGATAGATATTCTGCTTTAGGATTAACCTTGCTTATCAAAAAATCTTGCATGTGAATTATTGAGTCATATCCTTGGTTAAACGATTTTTGTGAAATTAAAAAAGTTATTTTATTGTTATTTAAGTATTTTAAATTGAGAGGGGTTGTATCGTAACCAATAATTTTTAATTTTTTTTTATTTATTAAACTTGAAATTAATCCAACCTTTCCGGAAGGAACAAATACACCTTTAATTTTGGGGTTGGATTCAAGAATATTATTTAATTTTTTAGAAATTTTATTTAATGATTTTAATGATTCAACTGTGATACTGACAGACGTGGTTTCTATTTTTTCTTTTAAAAAATATTCATCAAAACCCTTTGACCTGTTAAGTATAGCCTCGTTGTTAAATTCAGCTGCAATCTTAACAGTCAAAAAATTTGGTTTATGGCCTGTACATGTATGTAAAAGTTTTCCAGCTAAGTATCCACTTTTATAAGAGTCTTCTCCAATATAAGAAAGATTATTGTAGCCATTTAGCTTAATATTTAAAAGAAAATATGGGATTTTTGCTGCTTCAATTTTTTTTAAAATGCCTTTTGTTGCTTCTTTAA
>QOPV01000006.1 GCA_003331265.1 Cryomorphaceae bacterium
GATGGTCTTGGAGATTTAGATCAATGCAATGGAAGATTTGGAGTAACCCCAGAATTCCCTGATGGTATTTATTATTATGTTGTTACAGATGATTTTCCTTTTTTCACCAGATGTTTAAAGGGTGATGTTTAATTAGTTTGTAATCTTTTTATTTTGTAATAACGTTCGAGTCCAAGGTAGACTACCCTTAAAACCCCTCTTCTTGAGGGATATTTGTTTTTACAGCAACCCTAGTAACAGTCCTAATGACAAGAGTAAAATCAAAATAGCAACTAAAATTCGAATTCCACTTACAGTTACTTTTGTTAATAGCTTATTCCCAATCAAAGACCCTACTATCCCTGAGCTTATCGCAAAAATACCTAACACATAATGATCCGACAGATTTATATTAATTAAATTAGTTGAATAAACACCCAATCTGGTTAAGTCTACAAAAAATGAGATAAAAACCGTTGTGCCAATAAAAACCTTTTTTTCTAATCCAACTTTTATCAAAAAAGCGCTTCTTAGCGCTCCTTGATTTCCGGTTAATCCGCCAAAAAACCCACTTAAAACCCCACCAATTGGTAAGCTTTTTTTATTAAATTTTAAATTACCAAAAAACGGAACTAAATCAATTAAAGCAAAGAAAATAAGAAGAAGAGAAACTATAAACTTAATTAAAGAAACTTCTTTGAAATTTCCTAATAAGTTATAAGAATAGACCACTATATTACTATTTATATTGAAAAGAATAAAAGACCCTATAAAAGCAGCAATAATCGCAGGAATACCAAATTTTATGAACACTTCTTTATTAACATAATTTCCAACTAAGAATAATTTAAAAATATTATTTGAAAAATGAATAACTCCCGTAAACGCAACTGCTACTTCAACGGGGAAAAAAACCATCATTAGTGGAGTTAAAATAGTTCCTAGGCCAAACCCTGAAAAAAAAGTTAAAATTGCAGCAAAAAAAGTAACTATAGAAATTATTAATATTTCCATTATTTTAAAATTTGTCTTAAAATTAAACTATAATTATTCTTCTACAATATTCTTAATTTGACTTTTTGACAGATTTGTTTTTTTTGGTATCTTATTTGTTACTTAATAAGTAAGTTAGAAATAGTTCATGGACGTAACAGATAAATTTTATCAAAAATCAATAGCTAAGCTTGAAAAAGGGGCTACAATTAATGAGCTCTATGAGTTGCTTTATAAATATGAAAGAATGGAAAATTATGACGCTTGCGCAGGAATTCACAAAGCGATTAAAGACAAATCAAATTAAATGAAAAAAATCGTTTTAATACTTTTATTATTCTTTGTTGTTTCATGTAACAGTTCTTTTGAGAAACTGAAATCAATTGATCAACTTGAGGGAAGATGGGAATCTAAGAAAGATATAATGAAAATCGACACTGATAAAATGACTATTTCTTACAATAAAGATTCCATGACCCTCATACTCTCATCAAGACCTTATGATAGGTCTAAAATTACTGTATCATCTGGAAGTGTCATGTATTTTGATGCCCATGTATATATCAACAATAATGGTTCAACAATCAGGATTGATGAAATTCATTCAGGGAAAAGTCAAGTTTACAAAAAAATCCAATAGTTTATATGTTTAAAAAAATTACTTTTTTACTATTAATTCTATCTCCGTTTCTAAATTCTCAAATAATTTCTGAAGAGTTGGTCAAGCGCCATATAACTGTACTTTCATCCGATTTAATGGAGGGTAGGAAAGCAGGAACTGAGGGAATAGAAAAAGCCGCTCGATATATTGAAAAAGAGTTTGGGAGAATTGGATTAAAAAAATATGGAGAGCTAAAGACATACAGACAAAATTTTAATCAAGAAGGACTTTCTTTATTTAATGTAATAGGCTACATAGAGGGTAAAAGTAAAAAAGAAGAGTTTGTGGTAATTTCTGCTCATTACGATCACTTAGGAATTAAGCCAGGAAATGAAGGAGATTTAATTTTTAATGGAGCAAACGATAATGCTTCTGGTGTTAGTGCCGTTCTTACTCTTGCTGAATTCTACTCTGAAAACAAAAATAACGAAAGAAGCATTCTTTTTGTAGCATTCACTGCTGAAGAAATGGGGCTTCTTGGTTCAAATTACTTTGGAAAAAATATTGATCCTCAAAAAATATCAGCTGCTATAAACATTGAGATGATAGGAAAAAAATCTCCTTTTGGGCCTAAAAGTGCATGGTTAACTGGGTTTAATCGTTCTGATTTTGGAAAAATTATTCAAAAAAACCTCATTGGATCTGATTATAAAGTATATCCTGATCCATACGTAAATTTTAATCTTTTTTTTAGATCTGACAATGCCTCATTAGCCCGGCTAGGAGTTCCTGCTCACACCTTTTCTACTAGTCCAATGGACAAAGACTTAAATTACCATAAAGTTTCTGATGAAGTCAATACTTTAGATCCTTATACAATCTCTGAAACTATAAAGGCAATTGCTGCTGGTACAAAATCTATAATTGACGGAAAAGACACTCCCTCTAGAGTAACAATTCTTAAAAAATAAATTTTATAAAAAGGAGGTTTTATTCTTTTGATTCTTGTGGATATTAAACTATTTTTAAATAAATTAATATCAATATGAACAAAAAGTCAAGAAGAAACTTTATTAAAAATTCCTCCGTTCTAGGAGCTGGATTTTTCATAGTTCCTAGAAATGTCTTAGGCGGGGTAGGATATACTCCCCCTAGCGATCAATTAAACTTAGCAGCTATTGGAGCGGGCGGAAAAGGCTCAAGTGACATTTCAAACTCTTCAGTTAATGGAAGAGAAAGAATTGGAGCTCTTTGCGATGTTGATTTTGCTGGTACTGCAAAAAGAACCGTTAGAAAATTCCCCAAAGCAAAGTTGTATTCTGATTTTAGAGAAATGTTAGACAAAGAAAAAGATCTTGATGCGGTAACTATTTCAACACCTGATCATGTTCATGGGTCTGCCGCAGTTTATGCAATGGAGAGAGGAAAGCATGTTTACGTACAAAAGCCTATTACTCATAATATAAGGGAAGCTAGGTTGTTAACAACTCTGGCTAGAAAACAAAAAGTAGTAACTCAAATGGGAAATCAAGGCGGCTCTAACCCATTATTAAACCTTGTTCAAGGTTGGGTTGATTCTGGAAAAGTTGGTAAGATATCTGAAGTGAAGGTCTGGACCAACAGACCAGTTTGGCCTCAAGGAATTGAAATGATGAAACCAGATCCTGCTAAAAAACCTGATTCATTAAACTGGGACTTATGGTTAGGTCCAGCTAGTGATAAGCCTTATACTCCAAATTTACATCCATTTAATTGGAGGGGTTGGTGGGAGTATGGAACAGGTGCTTTGGGAGATGTTGGGTGTCACTTAATAGACATCCCCTTCAGAACTTTAGGATTAAAATATCCGAAAGACGCGGAATGCAGCGTTGGAAGTGTTTATACAAAAATGTGGAACGCGGACTATTTCCCTGAGGGATGTCCTCCTTCTTCGTTAATTACATTGAACTTTGGATCTACAGAAAAAAATAATACTCCGATGCAATTAACTTGGACTGATGGTGGAATTAGGCCTCCTCATCCAGAAATTATACCTGCAAACGACGACATAGGAGGCCCAGGAAGTTTTAACGGAGTTTTAATGATTGGAGAAAAAGGGATTATATCGACTAATATTAATGACAGTTCTCCACTAACTCCAAAATTATATTTATATAATGGTGAAACAGAATTTGGCCCGGGAACTGAAAAAATGTCTGAACCTGAATATGGACATCAAAGAAAATGGGTTGATGCATGTAAGGCTGGCTTTAACAGCAAAGAACATCAGGATCTAACTTCGTCTTTTGATTACGCTGGCCCAATGACAGAAACTGTTTTAATGGGTAATCTTGCTATTAGAAGTTATATGTTGCGAAAAGAAAATTCAAAAGGGAATTTGGACTTTTTTGCAAGAAAAAAACTTTTGTGGGATGGAGAAAACATGAAAATAACAAATCTTGAAGAGGCAAATCAATTTGTAACAAGAGAATACAGGGAGGGCTGGAAGATTTAATTTCAAGATTTTAATACATGGCATTATTTTTGGATGTGTCAATTTGTGAAAAATTCTCTTTTACTAATAATTGCTTTATTGTTGAGCTCATCTTTGAGCTCACAAAAAGTTTTTTCGACAAGTAAATCATACCAAGCAGACATTAAAGTTTTTATAGTTAATCAGGGCTATCAAGCAGACTTAAAAGTTTTTAAAGTTAGTCGTGAATATGAAATAAAAGGGAATGAAGGTCTTTGGTTTTTTGTTAATCAAGAGTATAAGTCAGAAAAAAAAATACTTTTCGTTGATTATCAATACCAAGCCGATTTGAAGGTTTATTTTGTTGATTATAAATATCAAGCTGGATGGAAAAATTCTGCTAAAAAATATTTATTATATTAAAAATATTAATTTTCAGTCATGGTAATTAATTATCTTTGAGAGCCGTTTAAATCCACAAATGAAGCCAAATCAAAAGCTAGATCTTCCAAAAAAGGCACAGATTCAAGACATGTTTGATTCTATCTCTATTGAGTATGATTTTTTAAATCGATTAATGACTTTTGGAAATGATGTGAAGTGGAGAAAAAAAATCTATACCATTGCAAAATCTTATAACCCAAAAAATATTTTGGATATTGCTACTGGAACCGCTGACATTGCTCTAGAAATGTCTAAAATTGAAGGCTCTAATATAATCGGACTTGATATTTCAGAAAAAATGTTAGAGGTTGGGAGAAGAAAAGTTAGCAAAAAAAACCTATCAGATAAAATAACTTTAATTTCAGGAGATGCTGAAAACATTGATTTTAAAAATGAAGAATTTGATTTAGTAACTATTGGTTTTGGGGTTAGAAATTTTCAAGACTTAGAAAAAGGATTAAAAGAAAGTCATCGGGTGTTGAACCAAGGGGGAAAATTGATTGTTTTAGAAACATCTGTTCCTGAGAACTCAATAATTAAATTTTTTTACTTTCTTTTTAGTAAATCTTTTATACCATTTATGGGTTCTATATTTTCTAAAGACAAGACAGCCTACCAGTACCTTCAGAAGTCTGCTGAAAAATTTCCAAGTGGCAAAAAGTTCGTTTCTGTTTTAAAAAAGTGTGGTTTCACTAACGTCATGGTAAAACCTCAAATGCTGGGTGCAACATCCATTTATATTGCTAATAAAAAAGATTAAAAACCTAGAGCTAATTATGATTTCTTGTCCTGATTTTTTTTTAAGGTTAAATTTCTTTTATAATCAAAAAACTCCTTTTGTTTGCTTTAGATTACCAGGCACAAATACTTTAAAATGCTATAACGGAAAAGAACAAAAAATCAACCACAAAGCTTTTCCTAAAGACCCTGGTTTTATAATGATGCCTTTTGATAAAAGTAAGGAGGGATATTTTATATCAAGTAAAACAATGTTTGAGGCCAAAATCCTTTCAGATTCTTTAAAGAACTCTTTAACTGAAGAATTTAATCAACAAGAAAAGTTTAATTCACATAAAGAAAATTACTTAAAAAAAATAGTTGATATAAAAAACACAATATCAAAAACCGAATTGATTAAGGTTGTATATTCTAACAGTTTTGAGCTGGATTTAATTGAAAATAATTTCGAAGCTTATTTCAAAAAACTATTAAGATTACATAAGGATGCTTTTTGTTATCTATTTTATATTCCTAACGAAGGTTATTGGATGGGCGCAAGCCCAGAAACTCTTTTAGAAGTTCAAGATAAAAAAATCACTACTATGGCGCTTGCTGGAACTAAAAAAAGAAACGTAGTTCGTTGGGGAAATAAAGAAATTCTTGAACAAAAAATCGTGAAAGATGAAATTAAGAAAAGGTTAACTCCTTTATGTAAAAATCTTGAAACTACAAATTCCAGTACCATAAAGGCTGGAGGTATCGATCATTTAAAAACCACTATTTCTGGAACAACAATTTCTAGTCCTAGCCAGATTATAAATGCTATTCATCCAACGCCAGCAGTTGGTGGAGCCCCTAAGGAAAAGGCTCTTTTAATTATTAAAAAAGAAGAATCTCACAACCGATCTTTTTACTCTGGATATTTGGGTGAAATAGATAATATGAACTGTAAGCTTTTTGTAAACCTAAGATGTGTTCATGTTAAAATAAATAAAGCTAAAATATTTGTTGGTGGAGGAATAACTGTAGACAGTAAGCCTGAAAAAGAATGGGAAGAAATAATCAATAAATCGCAAACAATATTGAAAGCTCTTTTTAGGTAGTCCATTAATTCATTTAGTACATTTGTATTGTGATAATGTATCCTACAATACCTTGCGCCCAAACAATAATTCTTTCTTTCTTAAAGCTTAGAATTACCGATGTGGTCATCTCTCCTGGTTCAAGAAATGCTCCGCTTACAATTGGCTTTGCTTCAAACAAAGAGTTCAATTGTTATAGTATTGTTGACGAGAGATCTGCAGGGTTTTTTGCCTTGGGGATAGCGCAGCAAACAAAAAAGCCGGTAATATTATTATGTACTTCAGGATCCGCTCTGTTGAATTACTCCGCCTCTGTTGCAGAAGCATTCTTTAGCGAAATTCCATTAATAATTCTTTCTGCTGATAGACCAAAATATAAAATAAACATAGGGGACGGACAAACAATTAACCAGCTTAATGTTTTTGGCAAGAATATTTTAAGCTCTGACGAGTTGATTCAAGATGTTACTCATCAAACCCAAACCATCCTAAGCAGTAATAAACAAAAGTTGTTACCCCCTAATCTTGATAGTAAAGCTTTGGAGAAACTTCAATTGAAAACACAAAGCTTTAATGAAGAGCTATTAAACAGCAGAATTAATGCCTCTATTTTATTACAAAAACCCGTCCATATTAATGTTCCTCTTGAGGAACCTTTATATAATTTTATAAAAACCCCAACAGTTTCTCTACAAAATAAAGTAAAAAAGAAAACTGAGAAATTGCCAAAACTTAATTTAGATGAGTATAATAATATATTATCCAAAAACTCCAAAATACTTGTTTTAGTTGGGGCTTCTAAACCCGGCTGTTTTTCTAAAGAGGTCATAAATAAAATAAAAGACAACTCAAGTATTGTCGTTTTAACTGAATCTACATCCAACTTACATGACAATTCTTTTTTTGGGAATATTGACCAATTAATTGCCCCTATAGAGCTTTTAAAAACAAGGAACGATCAGTTTGAAAATCTAAAACCAGAACTTCTAATAACAACAGGTGGGATGATAATTTCAAAAAAAATAAAAGATTTTCTTAGAAAACACTCTCCTAGTCTCCATCTTCATGTTGGTGAAAATGAAGCAAAGGACACCTACTTTAAAGGGGTAAAGCACCTTGATATTTCTCCAAACTTATTTTTTAATAATTTATTGCCCAAGAAACCCATATCCTCTAAATTTAATGATTCATGGAAAAGGATTTCTGAAAAAAGGGTTTCTGCTCACAATAAATTTATAAAGCTTGCAAATTTTTCAGATTTTATTGTTTTTTCTATCATATGCTCGCAAATTCCTGCGCAATACCAAATTCAAGCTGCAAATAGCTCCCCAATAAGATATCTTCAGCTTTTTAACCTTTCCAATTCTAATGACACATACTGCAATAGAGGAACCAGTGGGATTGACGGAAGCACCTCCACAGCAGTTGGGGCAGCTCTTGTAAGTGATTCTCCCGTGCTGTTAATAACTGGAGACCTCAGTTTTTTCTATGATATTAATGGGCTTTGGAACAATTATATTAAATCCGATTTTAGAATCATTTTGATAAATAATAGTGGTGGTGGAATTTTTAGAATTCTTCCTGGTCACGAGAATAATGAAATTTTTTCAAAATTTATTGAAACTAAACATGATTTAAAAGCTAAAAAAATAGCTCAATTATATGGGTTCGACTACCAAAATAAAACAACAAAATGGGGGGTTAAGCTCGCCTTAAAAACTTTTTTTAAAAAATCAAAAAAACCTAAAATTTTAGAAATCACTACACCCTCTGAGCTAAGTTCAAAAACACTAAAAAATTACTTTGAATTTTTATCAAAAAATTGAAGTGTATTTAATTTTTAGAAGCCTTATATTTAATAAAAAATTTATTGATGAATATCAAATGGGAAAACATAAAAGAATACTCTGATATAAAATTTGAATTTTATAATGGGGTTGCAAAAATAACCATCAATAGACCTAAAGTTTATAATGCTTTTAGGCCTGAAACAAACATTCAAATGCTTGAAGCAATTGATACCTGTAAAGAGCGAAACGATATTGATATTATTATTTTTACAGGTGCTGGAGAAAAGGCGTTTTGCAGTGGGGGTGATCAAAATGTAAAAGGATCCGGTGGCTATATTGGCGATGATGGAGTTCCTCGATTAAATGTTTTGGATTTACATAAAAAAATCCGTGAGATTCCAAAACCCGTAATCGCTATGGTTAATGGATATGCCATCGGGGGGGGTCATGTGTTGCATGTGGTTTGTGACCTCACTATTGCTAGTGAAAATGCTGTTTTTGGACAAACCGGACCCAAAGTAGGAAGTTTTGATGGAGGGTTTGGTTCCGCTTATTTAGCTCGACATGTTGGTCAAAAAAAAGCAAGAGAAATATGGTTTCTTTGTGAACAATATTCTGCTCAAGATGCTTTAAATATGGGGATGGTAAATAAAGTAGTCCCACTGAAGGAACTAGAAAAGGTTACTCTTGAATGGTGTGCAATCATGCAAAAAAGAAGTCCACTGGCTTTAAGAATGATAAAGCGAAGTCTTAATGCAGAATTAGATGGCCAACACGGACTGATGCAGCTTGCAGGTGACGCAACTCTTTTATATTATCTTACTGACGAAGCGCAAGAAGGGAAAAACGCTTTTCTAGAGAAAAGAGATCCAAATTTTAAAAAATATCCAAAATTTCCTTGAAATTGATTTTATTTTAAAATTTATATAATATGCCTTTAAAGCTAAATGAATGGATTTTGGCAGCTAGACTTAGAACAATTCCATTGTCTATTTCTGGAATTTTAATAGGTTCTTTTGCCGCATTTTCAGAAAACAAATTTGATGTTTCTATATTTTTGATAGCTATTTTTACAGCTATTTCTTATCAAATTCTATCCAATTTTTCAAATGACTTAGGAGACGGAATAAAAGGAACTGACGACAATCGAATAGGTCCCAAAAGAGCAATTCATAGTGGCGGGATTAGTGTGGGCGAAATCAAAAAAGGTATTTTTATCTTAGTCTTAATTTCCGTCTCTTTAACATTATCCTTAGTGCTTCTTTCTTTTTGGGGAGATACAATTAATTTAGCTCTTTTTGTTTTACTTGGCTTTTTGGCAATAACTGCTGCTATAAAATATACTGTGGGCGAAAATGCTTACGGTTACTCAGGATTTGGCGACCTTTTTGTTTTTTTATTTTTTGGACTTATTAGTGTATTAGGGTCTAATTATTTGTTTACCGCATCCCTAAACTATATTCTAATATATCCATCTTGCATAATTGGATTGTTAAGCGTGGGTGTTTTAAACTTAAATAACATGAGGGATATAGAAAATGACCGTAAATATAAAAAAAATACAATTGCAGTAAAACTTGGGGTTTTCAAGTCTAAACTGTACCATTATTTTTTAATATGTGGTGCTATAGCTTTAATGACAATCTTTCATGTCAAGCTAGAGTCAGATTCCAGCCTACTACTGTCTTTAATTATTTGTAATATTTTATGGCTAATTTTTCATGTTTTTCAAGTTTCAAAAGTCAAGGCTCCCAAAATATTTGATGAATTTCTAAAACCTTTAGGGCTATCTACTTTTTTATATGCTGTTATTTTATCGTTATATTTTTATGAAATTTTATAATTCATGAAGGCCTATTGTTTTAAACATTTACTAAAATTTAAAATCCCTGGCGGAACATCAAGAGGTATTTTAAATGATAAAGAAAGTTGGTTTATCATAATTATAAATGGTGAGAATTACGGCATAGGAGAATGTAGTTTAATAAAAGGATTAAGCCCTGATCCTGATTCTACCTTTGAATTAAAATTAAAAGACATCTGCCGTAAAATTCATCTTGGATTTTCAAATCTTTCTTTAGAGCTAGAAAGTTATCCTGCTATTTTATTTGGCCTAGAAACAGCATTTCGTTCTTTTGAAAGTAAAAATCCTTTTGTTTTTTCAAAATCTAACTTTACAACAGGTGAGGGTTCTTTATCTATCAATGGCTTAATTTGGATGGGTAAAAAATCTTTTATGAAAAAGCAAATAAAAGAAAAAATCGAATCTGGATTTAAATGCATAAAAATAAAAGTTGGAGCATTAGATTTTGATTTAGAATGTGAGATTTTAAAATCGCTGAGGGCTGAATATTCACAGTCTGATATCGAAGTAAGATTAGATGCTAACGGATCTTTTTCTTTGAGCTCCGCATTTGAAAAGCTCGAAAAGCTTTCTGCTTTCAAAATCCATTCTATTGAACAGCCAATCTCTGTAAAACAATGGCAAGAAATGGCTTTTCTTTGCAAAAAATCTCCAATTCCTATAGCATTAGACGAGGAGCTTGTTGGAGTGCCAAGTTTCATAGAACAGAAAAAAATGTTGCTTGAAATAAATCCCGCTTATATAATTTTAAAGCCAAGTCTAATTGGGGGTCTTAAGAAAGCAGATGATTGGATTAAATTAGCATCCTCCTTAAATATTCAGTGGTGGTCTACTAGTGCCTTAGAAAGCAATATTGGTCTTAACGCCATTTCTCAATGGGCATTTAACAAAGAACCTTTATTGCCACAAGGCTTAGGTACCGGAATGCTCTATTCCAATAATATAGATTCTCCTTATTTTATCGATAACGGATTTTTAAAATATAATTCTGATATAGCCTGGAACTCTAGTTTGTTTAAAGATTTTATTTCTTAATATGCTTAAAGATCACCAAAGAGTTCACCCTAAATTTAAGTTAAACGGAGCTTCGCTTAAAGAATTGGCTTTTACGTTAAAAAACAAGAATTCTTTAATAGAGAACAAAAGCTTGGCTTCTTTTCTTTTTGATTGGCTAAACGACAATGATCAAATCACTCTTAAAACTTCTGGAACAACGGGAAATCCAAAAAAAATAAAAGTAAATAAAAATGCTATGATTTTGTCAGCTCAAAGCACTGGAAAATACTTTAATATTGTCGCTGGAGATAAAGCGCTTCTCTGCTTACCAATAGAATTTATTGCTGGAAAAATGATGATTGTAAGAGCAATCGTATTGGGTTTAGATTTGCATATCACAAGCCCAAGCAGATCTCCAATAAATGAACTTACTCAAGATTTTGATTTTGTAGCAATGACTCCTATTCAGTTGAGGGAAACCATTAATTATATTCATAAAATAAAATGCTTACTAATTGGAGGAAGTCCTGTTGGCAAAAATTTAAGAGAAAAAATTCTAAATAAAACCTCAGGAGTGTTTGAAACATATGGAATGACAGAGACCCTATCCCATGTAGCCGTTAAAAACTTAAGCGCTGGAGAAGAGTCGTTTAAAGCTGTTTTCGGAATTACGTTCAAGGACAACATGGGTTGCTTAGAAATTATTGCGCCATTTATTTCTAAATTGCCTATTAAAACAAATGACAAAGTTGAACTAATTTCCAATACTAGATTTAAGTGGATTGGAAGAAATAGCCTTATAATAAATTCGGGTGGGATTAAATTTAACCCAGAAAAGATTGAAAGAAAACTAGATGATTTGTATGATCAATCATTTATAATATGTGGACTGCCGGATGAAATTCTTGGCGAAAAAATTGTTATAGTTTTTGAAGAAAAAATTCCATTAAATGCGGAATTATCTTTTAAAAAATTAAATAAATATGAAAAGCCAAAAGAAATTTTCTTATTGCAAAGTTTTATAAGAAATAATGGAAAAATAGAAAGAAGAGATGTTAGGGCGAGACTTTTAAGTAAAAAGAATGGAAGCTAAAGAAGAAGAATTTTGGAATGTCATTACCCATTTTATTGGGCTTATATTGAGTATAATAGGTTTGCCCATTTTACTTTATTACGACCAGAAACTGACAGGTTTTAGTTTAATTAGTATTCTTTTATTTGAATTTGGATTAATTTGCGTATACACTGCATCTACTCTATATCATTACGTAAGTGATCCGGAACTGAAACAGAAGCTTAGAATTTTTGACCATGTTAGCATTTTCTATTTAATTGCTGGATCGTACGCCCCAGTCTGTTTAATTACTTTATATAACGGTATTGGTTTGAAAATTTTTATTTCAATAATTATAATCACGTTAGTAGGAACAATTTTTAAAGTTTTTTATACTGGAAAATACGAAAAGTTCTCATTAGCCCTTTATCTTGCTATGGGCTGGATAATAGTTCTTGACTTTAAATCAATACTAGAGCTTTTTAGCTTAAATGCTATTATTTTACTTGTAGCAAGCGGTTTATTTTACTCCTTAGGCACTGTTTTTTATAGTCTTCAAAAGATAAAGTATTCACATGCTATATGGCACTTATTTGTTTTAGCAGGAAGCACTTCACATTATTTCTTAATACTATTGTATGTAATATAGGCTTCTTATGTTCTTTTAAAGCTATATATTTATATTATAATTTTTAAAAACAGTTTTTTAAATGTAAACTGTCCTTTAATCTATTTTATATGCCTAAATACTTTCTCATTTTATTTTCATTTATTATGTTCTCTCAAGAAAACGAAACTCAAAAATACGAAGTAATTAAAGCCTTAGATGATATTGAAATCCGATACTACCCCTCTGCAATGAAAGCAAAAGTTAGTTCAAATAGGAATTTTTCAAAACTGTTTCAATATATAAGTGGAAATAATGAAAAAAACGAAAAAATAGCTATGACAACCCCAGTATACATGACTGAACAAAATGGCAAGAGCACAATGGAATTTGTATTACCGTCTAAATATTCCAAAGCAAATGCAGCTCTTCCGAAAGATAAAGATATCGAAGTGTACAGCTCAATACCAGCTTATTATGCGGCCATTCGTTTTGGAGGCTATACCAATACCGAAAAAATAGGTAAATACCACAAAATTCTTCTGGAAAAAATAAAAACAAACAAGCTTTCTACTAAAAGCTCAAGACCTATTGTTTTGTCTTACAATAGCCCATATAAAGTTTTTAATCGACGAAATGAAGTTCTTGTTGAAATTAACGAGTTGGATGATTGAACTACACTTTTGAGCTAAAAGGAATATTAGGGTCCATAATTTCTAAAATTAATTTTTTAAGTTTTTTTTCAAATTCCTTTAATTTGATTTCATCAATATTATGATCTATTTCTGTCGAGGATTGTCTTATCCCAAATTTCATTAAACCTTTGTTTAGGTCTCTAAAAGAAATTAGACCTGCATGTACGTTTTTGCAAGTTTTATTGTTTTTAAAAAACATAAGCGAATAAAAAAGCAACTGCATACACTTTAAGTGTGTTAAGCCGAAACACGATTCGATACTTTTTACAAAAACTTCGTTCGGCCTTATAAGGCCTGTTTTGTAGTCTATTATTCTAATGATTCCGTTTCTTTTATCTAATCTGTCGATAATTCCTTTTAAACTTACGACCACTTTGATTTCTTCAAACCTCAATTTACATTCCATTTTTTTTTCTAGTGCGATAATCTCAATTTTATTTCCAAGTTCAATATCTTTTATTTCATTTCTTAAAAGTGTAACAACTCTATTTTTTACCACCTCAAAAGCGATCAAACCTTTTCCTGTTTTATAGTCTTTAAATAAATTTTTAATAAAGGCTCTCCCTACGTAATTATCAATATTAGACAAGGCAGATTGAATATTTTTTTTTAAAATTATTTCTCCAATAAATGGTGTGTAAATAGCCTCCAAAGAGTCATGAAAAACAAGCCCTATGGTTCTCGGGTTTATTGTGTCTGTATCGTAAGTGTCTCTAATGTTTAAAAGAGTTTTAAAGTAAAATTCTTCAGGTGTTTTAATGTAGCTTTCAAGAGCAGATGGAGAATAGCCATTTTTAGCTAATAATTTTAGTTTCTTTATCACACTTGGAGTTTTCAATAGAACATGACCCTTATCTGCTTGATGGATTATGGGGTTATAGGTTTTTCTAACTATATTATGGTTCCCTTCGATTTCAATTTGATGAATAAATCTGCTTTTTTCTCCTCCTAACACACCCTCACTAAAATTATTATAAATCAAAAAAATATTTTTTGCTCTTTTAATGAGCCTATAAAAATGGTATGTGTAAATAGCATCTCTGTCTCCATAAGTTAAAAGACCATGTGTTTTTCTTAAATCAAATGGTATTAAAGAGTCTTGTGTTTTGCCCTTGGGCAAAATTCCTTCATTTAATGAAGTGATTATCACATTTTCAAAATCAATAGCTCTAGATTCTAAAAGACCCATTATGTGGATGTTTGCATTTAAATTTGGCTTAAACTTTACTAAAGATTCTTCAATTTGAGATATAATAATAGCCTTTAGTGTTTTAAGATCTTTAACAAAAGAATGATCACTTATTATCTCAAGGCATTTTTCCAAGGATTCTAAAGCGGATTTAATTTGAATAAATTCATTAGTGTTTTTTTCAAAACTTAAAATTATATGCTGAAAAAACTTTATTAAATTATTTAACGCTGTTTTAGGGTTGTTCCATTTTTTTAAAATTAAATGAGCACTGTCTGATTTATTTAAATCTAACTTTTCCGTTTTTGAAACAATTTTTTTAATTAGCCATGAAAAATTTAGTTCTTTAAAGCACAACTCTCTACTTGCTTTATGGCTTAATTGAATTTCAAAAATTTGTAAAATTATATTTTTAATTTCCCTTAACTCTTTACTTGGCTTGGTTGTAACATTTATATTTCTTAGATTTTTGGGAATATAATTCAAAACAGGTGTTATAATCGACTCTTCACCTAAAACGACTATGGTATTACTGCCCTTTGAACAGTCAATAGATGACAAAACACTTCCGACGATTTTAGCCTGACCGATTAGCTTTGGGCTACTCAATATTTGTATGTTTTTCTTTTTATTATAATCTTCACCTGGCCACTTAAAGGACTTTTTATTAAATCTGCTCCATGAGTTTTTATATTTTTTTATAAAAAAAGAAGACCCATGGCTATTATTCTTTAGAAAATCGTTGTCAATATCCCAATAAATATCCCCATTATTATATTCCAATAATTCTTTAATTATCAACTCTTCTGATTTACTTAATGAGTTTAATCCAACGAAAAAATGCTGTAAATTATTATTTGCCTCTTTATAATGTTCTAAATTTTCTTTTGCCTCTTTATAGCAAATTCCTTTTGTTCCTAAATCACTTTTAAGTAATTCTTGTTTAAAAAAATCGTATAAGCTTGGTAAAATCTCCCAAAACAAAGATTTTTTTTCTTTGTATGATTTATCCTCTGACCAATTGTTGATTTTATTTATTTCTAAAAGCTCGAAAAGTATACTTTTTACTTTTAATAAATTTTGATCCATTTCACTAACATCTTTTAAAAATATTGGTGCCCATGAACTAAACTCTTCAAAAGATTCTATTTCTTTTGATTCTTTTAGGGCTATATAAGATTCATATAAAGTCAAAATCTGTTTAGAAAGCTTAGCTTCATTAAGTCCTGAAATTTGAATTATAAAGGAATCTATGTCATATACTAAGGGGGCGAAAGTTGTCTTTTCTGTTTTTTCTAATAATTTTTTCTTAAAATGGCTAGAAGATCTTCTGTTGGGAAGAATAAAACACGTAGACATAAAGTCTAGGGTGTTTATATTAATATCGTTTATTACTTTATCTAAAAAAGATTCCATGTATAAAAATAAAAAAGCGCCTAATAAAATTAGGCGCTTTTTTTAATTAATTAAAATTTTTGAGTTTATTCTACAACCTTGAACTCAACTCTTCTATTGCTTTCTCTTCCTTTTCTAGTGTTGTTGGAGTTAGAAGGTTTATCTTCTCCGTAACCAACAGCAGAAAGTCGTTCAGAGCTTATTCCTTTTTCAACTAAAAAGTCTAAAACAGATTTTGCTCTTCTTTCAGAAAGTTTTTGATTGAATGCTTTTGGGCCTGACGTATCAGTATGTCCTTCAATAACAAATGTTGTAGTTGGATACTTTTGCATTATTCCAAAAACTATATCTAGTATTGTTGTAAATTCTTTCCCAAAGTCTGATTTATTTAGTTTAAAAGGGACTTTAGCACCAACCGCGTTTAACTCGTCCATAACTTCTTTTGTAGGTTGAGGACAGCCATTGTTTGAAACTAAACCTGGAACTTCAGGACATTCATCGTCTTTATCTAAAACAGTATCTCCATCAGTGTCAGGCCATGGACAACCATTATTTTCAGATGGACCAGTAACATCAACACAATTGTCAATATTGTCTGCAACCCCATCTCCGTCTGAATCTGGGCAACCATTCATTTCAATAGACCCAGGCTCATTAACACAAGCATCTTTTGAATCCTGCGTTCCATCGCCGTCGGTGTCAGGGCATCCCTGGAACTCTATAAGCCCTGGTGTATCAGGACATGCATCCTTGCTGTTTTCTATTCCATCTCCGTCATTATCTGGACAGCCATTAAACTCAGGAAGGCCTGGTTCTTGAGGACAATCATCATGTTGATCATAAATTCCATCTTTATCAGAATCCTTTCCTCCAAAATTAATTGCTAACGTTAAGGAGTGTTGAAAATGAGCCTGCAAGTCTTGCATATCATTAAAAGCGTGCTTATAGGCCGTGTTTACTTTTAAGGAAACTTTTTCAGAAAGTGGTGTGTTAATACCAACACCTCCATTCATGGTCAAAGATTTTTGACTTCCAAACCAGGTATATCCGGTTCCTCCCTCAAGGTAAGGCTCAATGTTACAAAATTTAAAACCGTCTCCAAGCTTGTAATCAACAAAAACATCTAAACTAGCTATCCTTTTGGGTGAAATTCTTTTTCTTTCATCTCCCATTCTTGTTATTTGGTTCAAAGAACCTCTTAATCCAAAATTGAACTTTTCATTAGCATATCTAGAAAAACTCATACTATTAATTGCTGTTTGAGTATTCCAATTATCCTGGATATTGAAGTATTCACTAAACCAATGTCCAGTTGCATTATCTCCCGTATCCGTTCCTACAGGGTGAAAATCAACAGCGTTAGTCCCAAAACTAACTTGCCATTGGTTGTTTTTATCTTGAGCTAAGGTAGAGTTAACATAAAATAGCACAGTAAAAACTAAAATTAATTTTCCAAATTTTTTCATTGTAATAGTTTTTTATAATAATCCTTAATTGCAAACTTAATGAATTTACTGAATATACGACTCCTGTTGTTTGGGTTTTCTGAAATTAAAGCTGAATTACCTCTAAAGAGGGCAAAATATAAACCAGAATACTTTTTTCTACATTCAGTCCCATGTCCAACAACGTATTTGAATATTTTTTTGTTTGTAAAATGTCCTCTTTTCTCTTTTTTCCCGTCTTAAACTCAATAATTGTATAAATTAAATCTTGTGATACGGCAATCCTGTCTGGAACTATAATTTCTTTTTTATTTGTAAAAATTTCTTTTTCACAAATAACACTATATTTTTTAGTAAAATATTCTGAAAGAATTTTATGATTTATAGTTTTATTTGCTAGGAATATTATTTTATCCAAAACCTCCTTGCTAACATTTTTTTTATTTCTAAAAGCCTTTTCTTCCTTTAAAAATTGAAAAGAATATTCAATTTTAGAAATGAATTCATGAAACAAATCTCCAAACAATGTTTGGTCATCCTTGTAGAAACTGTTGAGCTTTGGAATATAATCTGTTTTAAAAAAATTTAAGTTAATGTTATTTTCCAAATGAAAATTTGTTGTCTTCAAAGAATATTTTTTTATTTTTTCTCCCCACACATAATTTAATTTATCTGATTTAAATATCCCTAAGTGTTTTACATAAGACATTAAAAGACCATTATGAGAACTCATTGATAAGGTTTTTGGAGAGGATGCTATTATGTAGCTCTCATTAACTGCTCTCGTTAAGGCAACATAAAGAATGTTTATATTGTCTAATTCTTCTTCTCTTTCAATTCTATTAAACAAATCAAGGCCTGTTTCTCCATTTTTCACTATAGTTTTACTGTAAGGAATCAACAAGTCTATTTCTTCTTCTCTCCAACAATATGGCAGCCATACCTTTTTGGTATTTGGTTTGTGAGATGTGGAATCGGCGAAAGGATATATAACTACCGGAAACTCTAAACCCTTGGCCTTGTGTATTGTTAAAATTTGAATAGCATTTATTGCTCCGCTCATGACAACGTTTAATTTGTCTTGATTATTATCCCAATAATCTAAAAACTGCTTTTCGTTTCCACCGCTTGAAAACAAAAAACCCAACAGCTCTTCGTTTAAAAACTGGACATGAGCATCTTCCTCGAAATCAAAGCCTAATTTGCGCTGTAAAGTAATTATGGCATCGTAGAAGGAAAGACTAATGAACTTCTCAAAGGACATTTCAAATAAAATTTTAAAAAAGTTAGTAATATTTTCGTTTAACAAATTCTTGTAAAACTCAAAAACATCAACTGGACTTTTATTTTCAACAAAATATTTAATTACTGTTCGTCTAGAGCTTAAATTATCTGGTTCTAATCTCAAGCGAATAGCTTCAATTAATAAACTAACTTTCAATGAGGACTTAATCAGTAACGCCTCTGCTGAAATAACGGCAATATTATTTTTTAATAAAAAATCTGCTATTAATTTTTGTTGATTTTTGTTCCTTACTAAAATACTTTGATCTGAAAGTTCAAACCCTCTACTCTTGCAATCCTTTATAATCTTCAAAACCTTTTCTAAAATAAAGCTTTCTGTAATCGTTTTATCTTTTTGCTTTTCTGTAAAGTCAAGGGATACTAATCCTCCTTTTTTATTGTTTAATTCTTGATGATTTCCGAGCCTGTATAATTCCTTGTTTTTTGTAAAATCTATATTTTTAGAAACAAAATCAAACAAGCCATTATTAAAAAGGATGATACTATTACAACTTCTGTAGTTTCTCATTAAGGGCTTTATAGATCCTGAAATAGAAAATGGGCTTTCATTATTTATCAGAGAAAAAAACATGTCAGGATTTGCACCTCTCCATCTGTACAAAGATTGCTTGGGATCTCCGACCAAAAGCAAAGAACCTAAATCATTATCATTTTCTGCAGATTCAATAGAGTGAGAAATTAAAGGAACTAAATTTCTCCATTGAAGGGTTGAGGTGTCTTGAAACTCGTCTATTAAATAGTGTTTGTATTTGTTGCCTATTTTCTCAAATATGTAAGGTGCAGGGTGCTCTTTTATTTCTTCATTTATAATTTTGTTGAATTCTCCTATCATAAGTTCCCCTTTTTCCTTTTGTATTTTTTTTGAAATTTTCTCAATTTTATTAAGCAATGACAAGGGGCCTAACGAATCATAAAATCCTTTTAAAAGTTCCCACTGACTTAATGCCTTCTCTATTTTTTTATATGTTTCCGCCAAATTAGATGTAAGTTCTGATACCGCCTTTTCTCTGCCAAGTGCGCTTTTTTTAGTGATGATCGCTTTTTTTTCGATAAGACGACTTATTGATTCTAAATTGATTTTTTTAAAACTTTTATTTTTTAATTTTCCTAGAAAAATAGGAAAAGAATTTCTGGAGAACACTATTTCTGTATCAGACCCCTTTATTAAATCAAATGAAAGGTTCGCTTGATTTTCTATTTTTTTTTCTAATTCATTCTGCTCTTTAATCATTTTATCTTTCAAAAACATAAAATCTTTCAGAGTTTTTTTGTTTAAAACCTTAATTTTATTGTAATGATTTTCATTCTCTAGTAAAATCGACAGCTCTTTTAAATCAAAAGTTATATCCCAAGATTTTCCTTCGCTAACTTTAGAATTTGCGAAATCTAAGAGAGCTTTCGTAACATCCTTTTCTTTTCCAACTTGATTTAACAAGGTTTCTATTGATTCGTTTATCAATTCTTCTGAGTCTAAAATGACCCTAAAATCAGATGCTATTTTTAAATCTTTTGAAAAGGATCTAATTATATTGTGACTAAAACTATCTAATGTCGATACATTAAAAAAAGAATAGTTGTGAAGCAAAAGAGTTAGCCTTTTTTTAGACCTAACGACGATATCATCATAAGAAATCCCTAATTGCCTTTGTACTTCCTTTAGCATAAATGAGGGATCTTCACCATTTTTTCGATTAGAAAACTCTTTTAAAGAAGATAAAATTCTATTTTTCATCTCCTCTGAAGCTTTATTTGTAAAGGTCAGGGCTAAAATTCTTTTAAAACTTTCATTTTGAGAGCTTCCCAAAAACTTAACTAGATATCGAGAGGTGAGTGTAAAAGTCTTGCCAGATCCGGCAGAAGCATTGTAAATTTCAAAGATAGAGTTCAAAAAAAAAATTTATATCTGTATAAAAGTACGTGATTATTGCTTAATTTTATAAGGAAATTAACACTCTTTAAACTATCTATTATGAGCTTCGAATTACCTGAACTTCCTTACTCTAATGACGCCTTAGAGCCTCACATTGACGCTAAAACTATGGAAATACACCATGGGAAGCATCATGCTGGTTACACAAATAATTTAAATAGCGCTCTTCAAGGGACCTCAATGGAAGGCTTGCCAATTGAAGAGGTTCTATCGAGTCTTGACATGACAAACATGGCTGTTAGAAATAATGGGGGAGGGTTTTTTAATCATAGCTTGTTTTGGAGCGTTATGAGTTCAAATGGTGGTGGTATCCCCGAAGGAGAATTAATGTCTGCAATAAATGATGCTTTTGGTAGTTTTGAAGGTTTTAAAACTGCTTTTACAAAAGCCGCTGCCACAAGGTTTGGTTCTGGTTGGGCTTGGCTTTGTGTACACGCTGGAGGTAAGCTAGAGGTTTGTTCTACTGCAAATCAAGACAACCCCCTTATGAAAGGTATTGGCTGTACAGGGCATCCCATTTTAGGGTTAGATGTTTGGGAGCATGCCTATTACCTCAATTATCAAAACAGAAGACCAGATTACATTGCTGGATTTTTTAATGTTATTAATTGGGATGTTGTTTCAAAAAATTATTTAGAGAGAAGCTAGTTTTTTAATAGGCTCTTTTTTTAACTCCCTGGTAAAAATTAACAAACGCTTGATTCACAACTTTGTTTCCCCCAGGTGTAGGGTAGTTTCCTGTAAAATACCAATCTCCTAAATTTTGGGGACATGCGTCATGTAAATCTTCAACTGTTTGAAAAATCACATTAATTTCTGCCTTAATTCCTTCTTCTTTTAACATTTCTGATATCTTCTCAGAAATCTGATCATTAGAAAAGTCATCATATACTGCTTTAACTTTGTTTTTCATTTTTATCACGGGAAGCTTTAACTCTTCTAAACAATCTTTATATATTGTTTCTAGAATTCCTTTTTTATTTTCTTTAATCAATTCTAGTACCGCTCGAAAAGCAATAAAATCTTCCATTTTTGCCATATCAATTCCATAACAATCAGGATATCTAATTTGAGGCGCGCTAGAAACAACAATTATTTTTTTTGGATTAAGCCTGTCTAATATTTTTAATATACTTTTCTGAAGAGTTGTTCCTCTGACAATACTGTCGTCAATTATAACAAGGTTGTCTGTTTTTTTTATGGAACCATACGTTATATCATAAACGTGTGCTACTAATTCGTCTCTGTTGATATCATCAGCTATAAAAGTCCTGAGCTTAGCATCCTTGATAGCCACTTTTTCAATCCTAGGCTTGTTGGAAAGCAATTTATCTAATCTCTTTGAATTAATTGTATCCTTATTGTCAATAATTTCTCTTATTGCTTGATTGTGCATATAGTCCTGAACCTCCTGAACTAGTCCAAAAAAGGAAGTCTCTGCTGTATTAGGAATGTAAGAAAAAACTGTATTTATAAGATCTCCTTTTAATCTTTCTAATATTTTTGGAAAAAGTAATTTGCCTAATTTCTTCCTTTCATAATATATTTCCGCATCACTTCCCCTTGAGAAATAAATTCTTTCAAAAGAACAAGATTTTTTCTCAGTTGGGAGCAAAACCTCCTCAATAGAGAAGTTCCCGGACTTCTTAATAATTATACTTTTGCCTGGGTCTAGCTCTTTAACATCCTCAAAATTTACATTAAAAACTGTTTGAATCACGGGCCTTTCAGAAGCTACAACTACAACCTCGTCATTTTTAAAATAGTATGCTGGTCGAATTCCTGCCGGGTCTCTCAAGAAAAAGGCGTCACCATGACCAATTAATCCTGCCATCGCATATCCTCCATCCCAATCTTTAGAAGCTTTTTTTAATATTTTAGAGAGGTTTAGCCTTTCCTCTATCAAAGCCGATGCCATCATTTTACTGACACCCTCTTTCTTTAACTTTCGATAAATTTTTGAAACAGAATCATCTAAAAAATGTCCTATTTTTTCCATTACTGTAATGCCGTCTGCTTTGTCTTTTGGATGCTGTCCTAGTTTGACCAAGTTGTCGAAAAGCTCTTGGTTGTTTGTCATATTAAAATTTCCCGCAACAATCAAGTTTCTATGCTTCCAATTATTTTGTCTTAAGAAGGGGTGCACACTTTCAATATTATTTTTTCCAAAAGTTCCATACCTAACGTGACCTAACATCAACTGTCCGATGTAAGGAATATTTCCATCAATATCTAAAGGCGTGTGATTCTTGATTTCGTTGTTGATTTCTTGAAAAATTTCCTGTATTGGCTGTTTTCCCGCTGATCTCCTTCTATGCACATATTTCTCCCCTGGGCTTGCGTCAAGCCTTACGCTAGCAAACCCCGCGCCATCTTGCCCCCTATTGTGTTGTTTTTCCATCATCAAATACATCTTATTAACACCATAGCTTATGGTTCCGTACTTTTTTTGATAAAATTCAAGAGGTTTGAGTAGTCTAATAAGAGCTATTCCGCATTCATGATTAATTTGGTCGCTCATGGCTGTAAACTTTAAATGTAAAAATAACTAATTTTTTAAAGAGCTTTGAGGAAATTATTATCTTTTTTAAACAGAATGGCTTGTGAATGTTTTAAATGCATTGATTCTTTGGAATACTTCTTTTTTTTGTAAGTTTTCCATTGAGGAAGTGCCAAAGCTTTCCACACAAAAGGAAGCCATTATGGTTCCGTAAATGATCCCGTTTTTTAGATTTTCAAAATTCACTTCATTTTGTTCAGAGAGATATCCAGCAAGGCCGCCTGCAAATGTGTCTCCCGCGCCAGTTGGGTCTATTACTTCTTTTATGGGAAATGCCGGGGAAACAAAGAAACCTTCATCGCCAAACAACATAGAACCGTGCTCTCCTTTTTTTATAACAACATATTTTGGTCCTAATTTCAAAATTTCTTCAGCAGCTAAAAACAGAGACTCTTTTCCGGAAAGTTGGACCGCCTCCTCATCATTAATTACAATTACGTCTACTCTTTTTACTATTTTCAATAATTCTTCAAGTGCAGAATCCATCCAAAAATTCATAGTATCTAGTATAATTGCGTCTGGGGTTTTTACCAATTGGTCCAATACAGCTCCTTGAACGGCTGGATGTAAATTTCCTAAAACAACTATTTCTGATGCAGCAAAATCTTCTGAAACTTTAGGGTTAAAGTCTGCTAAAACATTTAAATCAGTTACTAGAGTGTCTCTTTTATTCCAATCTTTATGATATTTTCCTTTCCAATAAAAAGTTTTGCCATTTGAAATTACCTCAATAGAATTTATGTCAATATCTTTTTTCTTTAATAGTTCTAAATGTGTGCTTTCAAAATCTCCACCTACTACAGAAACCACAGAGGCCTTGATTTTGAAATGAGAACATGCTAAGGCAATGTAGGTGCCTGCTCCACCCAATATTTTTCCAGAGCTTCCTTTACAGGTTTCTATTTCATCATAGGCTACTGTGCCAACAATTAAAGTTTTTTTCATAATAATTTTATTTCTAAATTTTCATAACCATGATCAATTAAAAGATCCTTTTTTTTTGACGCCTCCACTGCAAGTTTGTCGCATCGCTCGTTTTGTGGATGGTTATTGTGTCCTTTAATCCAAATAAATTTAATTGAGTGGGTTGGGTATATTTTTAAAAATTTAGTCCACAAATCTATGTTTTTTTTATTTTTAAAATTATTTTTTTTCCAATTAAAAACCCATTTTTTTTCAACAGAATCTGAAACATATTTTGAGTCTGTGTAAACCACAACATTTGCGTTTTTTGTTTTTATTTTATTTAAAGCCTCTATTACAGCCAACAACTCCATTCTGTTGTTTGTGGTTGTTCTAAAGCCCTCAGAAAATTCTTTGAAATATCCCGTTCCTTTTTGCTCCATAACAATTCCATAGCCGCCTGGGCCTGGATTTCCTCTTGATGATCCGTCTGTATATATGTATATAGCCTTATTTTCCACTTTCTAAAACTTGATTAATTATTCTTGGAAAAAAATTGTGTTCCAATTTTAGTATTCTTGAGGAAAGTTCTTCCGGAGTTTCATTTTTTTTAATATCAATTGTTTTTTGAAAAATAACCTCTCCTTCGTCATAATTTTTGTTTACATAATGAATAGTGATTCCAGATTTTGTTTCTTTTTTTTCAATAACGGCATTGTGAATGTTAATTCCGTACATACCCTTGCCTCCAAATTTTGGAAGCAGGGCTGGATGAATATTAATTATCTTTTCAGGGAAAGCCTTTATCAATTTTTCTGGTATTTTCCACAGAAACCCCGCTAATACAATTAAACTTGGGTTTATATTTAAAATTTTTTCTAAAACAGCTGAAGAATTGTAAAACGATTCATAATCTATAATCATACTATTAATAAAATATTTATTTGTTTTCTTTAAGACTTTGGCGTTTGGGTTATTACAGACTAATAACTCTAAGGAAACATTCTTTTTTTTTTCAAAATATTTACATATTTTTTCTGCATTAGATCCTGATCCAGAGGCAAACAAAATAATTTTTTTTAAATTCAATTTAAAACCAGTTATAATAAACAAAATAACGGAATTATGACTCTTTATTCAACTTAAACTCTCATTCTTTTTTTGTAATTTTTTTAAAAAAGAGTTGTTATAAGTTAAAGTTTTTTATTTTTGTCTGAACTTTAAACCAAAAGAATTATGTCAGATATTTCATCGCGTGTAAACGCCATCATTGTTGACAAGCTCGGAGTCGACGAAAACGAAGTCGTTCCTTCAGCAAGCTTCACTAACGATTTAGGGGCAGACTCTCTAGATACTGTTGAATTAATTATGGAATTTGAAAGAGAGTTTGATATACAGATTCCTGATGACCAAGCTGAAAAAATAGCTACTGTTGGACAGGCTGTCCAATATATTGAAAGTTCAAAATAATTTTTTATGAGTCTAAGGCGTGTTGTTGTTACCGGATTAGGTGCATTAACACCTATCGGAAATACAGTTCCTGATTATTGGGAGGGCCTAATTAATGGCAAAAGCGGTGCGGCTCCTATTACTTATTTTGATGCTTCCCTTTTTAAAACCCAATTTGCTTGCGAGCTAAAGGGGTTTGATCCTGAAAATTTTATGGACAGAAAACTTTTCCGTAAAATGGATCGTTTCGCTCAATACGCTATTGTTTCATCAGATGAAGCGATTAAAGACTGTGGTCTTGATTTAGAAAAGGCTAATAAGGACCGAATTGGCGTTATATGGGGTGCAGGAATTGGAGGCTTAGAAACTTTTCAAAATGAAGTGCTCGGGTTTGCCTCAGGAAACGGAACACCAAGATTTAACCCCTTTATGATTCCTAAAATGATACCTGATATAGCGCCTGGAATTATTTCCATTAGACACGGTCTTAGAGGCCCAAATTTTGCGACTGTCTCCGCTTGCGCTTCATCTGCCAACGCCATAATCGATGGATTAAATTATATTCGTTTAGGCTATGCTGATGTTATCGTTTCAGGTGGTTCCGAGGCTGGAGTTTCCATTTCTGGAATTGGAGGTTTTAATGCGCTGCATGCGCTGTCTACAAAAAATGCAGATCCAAAATCCGCTTCTCGACCTTTTGACAAAGACAGAGATGGTTTTGTGCTTGGAGAAGGCGGGGGTTGTCTCATTTTAGAGGACTTTGAGCACGCATTAAAAAGAGGGGCAAAAATATATGCAGAAATTATTGGAGGCGGCTTGTCAGCTGACGCACACCACATGACGGCTCCACATCCTGAAGGGATTGGCGCAACAAAAGTGATGCAAAATTGTATTAAAGATGCTAAAATTCATTTATCAGAAATTGACACAATCAACATGCATGGTACCTCAACACAGCTCGGAGATGTTGCAGAGGCTAAAGCTTTATGTGATGTTTTTGGTCAACACCTTTATAATATGAATATAAATTCAACTAAATCTATGACTGGCCATCTTTTAGGTGCCGCTGGTGCTGTAGAGGCCATCTCCTCAATTCTTTCAATTAATAACGGTATTGTTCCTCCAACAATTAATTATCACACTGCTGATGAAAAAATCGACAATAAAATAAACTTTACTTTTAATAAATCTCAAAAAAGAACGGTTAATGTTGCTATGAGCAATACTTTTGGTTTTGGCGGACATAATGCTTGTGTTGTTTTCAAAAAGTTTGATGATTAGATAGTTTTAAATAAAAATCAACTAATTGTATCTTTGTAAAATGCCTAAACATGTTTTGTTGAGCAACGAATTGGAAGACAAAGGCAAAATAATTGCCATACACTGCGCGTTGGAGCTCTTTGATTTAGCTTATAAAATTAACTCTTCTCTAAATCTAAGGCTATACAGGTGTGACTTAGATATCAGTTTTAAAAAAAATAAAGAAAAATACATGGTATACAAAAATTCAGAAAGCGAAAAGGGTCTGTCTGTTTGGCTTTACTCTAACTCTTTTATAGATTCAAACCTAAATAAAACTTCTCAGCTATTGTTTTCTGAAGAAGCCGTGGAAAGGTCTTTAATGCCGGAGTTTCCTAAAGTAGACTATCTCTTAAAGCTAATTGGTGAAGAAAAGTTTTTAAAACCTTTTTTAAAATCTATATCTTTAATAAACGAGGTTTCTTCTTGTTATTTAGTTCAAGAAAACAAAATAAAATCTAAAAATAACTTAATCTTCGATTAATGAAATTGAATAAAACCAAGATTGTCGCCACTCTAGGGCCTGCTTCTAGATCAAGGCCTATGTTGAAAAAACTTATGAGGGCGGGTGTAGATGTGTTTCGAATTAATTTTTCTCACTCCTCTCACAAAGAAACTGCTGAAACAATTAAAATCATAAGAGAGCTTAGTCTTGAACTAAAAATTCATGCTTCTATTTTGGGGGACCTACAAGGTCCTAAAATTAGGCTTGGAATAATCAAAGAGAGTGTAATTGTAAAGAAGGGTGATATAATTAGTATTACAACCAATAATATAATTGAGGGAGATGATAAAAAAATATCTATTAACTATTTGGATTTTCCCAAGGACATAAACCCAAATGAAAAGATCCTAATAAATGATGGTAAACTTATCTTTAAGGTCATTGAAACAAATAAAAAAGATTTTGTTAAGGCTAAAGTTATTCAAGGGGGTGCTTTAGAGTCCAGAAAAGGTGTCAACCTTCCCAACACTAATATTTCTCTTCCAGCCTTAACCCCAAAAGATAAAGAAGATGCTTTATTTGCTATTAAACACCAAATAGACTGGATAGCTCTTTCGTTTGTAAGATCAAAAAAAGATATCACGATTTTAGAAAAACTTATTGAAGAAAACTCTAATTATAAAATACCCATCATAGCTAAAATTGAAAAGCCTGAGGCTATAGAAAATATGGATGACATAATTAAAAAGTCTGACGGAATAATGGTTGCTAGAGGAGATCTAGGGCTTGAAATTCCAAGTGAGGAAGTCCCATTAAATCAAAAGCTTTTAGTAAGCAAGGCAAAAAAAGCTCGAAAGCCAATTATAATAGCAACTCAAATGATGGAGTCAATGATAGAAAGCCTAACTCCCTCGAGAGCAGAAGTAAACGACGTTGCAAATTCAATTATGGACGGGGCAGATGCTGTTATGTTGTCTGGAGAAACCTCAGTAGGTAAATTTCCTGTTGAGGTTGTTAATACAATGGAACGAATAATTAGAAGGGTCGAAGACTCCCCTTTAATTAAAAGTCCTTTTAACGCACCTGGTTTAAAGGCTAAAAGACTTTTAACAAAATCTGTTTGTTTTCATGCTGCTAGCATTGCTAACGAGCTCAATGCCTCGGCAATTTGCACCCTAACTAATAGCGGCTACACCGCATGGCAAATTTCTTCTTTAAGGCCAAATTCAATGATACTTGTCTTCACTTCAAATAAAAAAATTCTGTCACAATTAAATCTTCTTTGGGGGGTTAAATGTCTTTTTTATGATAATTTTGTTAGCACAGATGCAACAATTGAGGAGGTTAATCAAATGGCTGTTGATAGCGGTTTTATAAAAAAGAACGACCATGTTATCAATCTGTCAGCTATGCCAATTATTGAAAGGGGTGAAGTGAATACCTTAAGGATTTCCAAAATTTAATGAAAATTCTTTTGCTTATTTTTGTTTAATGGAAACTACTCGCCAAAAAAAAATAGGTGGAATTTTACAAAATGATCTTACTCTTATTTTGCAAAAGCTTATAAAAAGTGTCGGTAAAAATTCTGTCATTTCATCTATAACTAAAGTTAAGATTTCGTCAGACCTTTCTATTGCAAAAGTATATGTAAGTGTTTTCCCTGTTTCTCAATTTGAATCAATTTTTGAGTTAATAGAGCTTAACAAAAGCTCTATTAGAAATTCTTTGGGAATTCTTATCAAAGATCAGGTCCGCCGCATTCCTGTTCTATCATTTTATATTGATGATTCTCTTGAACATATTGATGCTGTTGAAAAAGCGCTACAAGGCAAATCAGACCCGATAAAAAATTCTAGTCTGTTGGATAAAAGAAAATCCATTTAGCGTGGGGTTCTCCAGTTTTATAGCCAAAAAATATTATCATTCTAAAAGCAAGTGGAATATTGTGAATATTATTAGCCGCTCCGCTTCTTTCGTTTTGGTAATTGCTGTTTGCTCTTTTTTTGTTGTACTGTCAGTTTTTTCTGGATTAAAAACTTTTGGAGATAATTATACAAAGGCTTTTGATCCTGAAATTAAAATTACTTCAAATAATAATAAATTCCTTTTGACTAATGAAACTAATGAAACTAAAATTAAAAATATTAAGGGGGTTAGCAAGTATTCTAAAATAATAGAGGAAAAGGTCCTTGTTCAAAACGAAGAAAACAATGGGTTTGCGAATTTACATGGTGTGGATAGTTTTTATAATTCTGTGGTTGAGATTGACAGCATAATCTCCATTGGAAAGTGGTTAAGTCCCGGTTCTGAAAACCAAGAAGTTGTTGTAAGTTATAATTTGGCTGACAACCTTGATTTAGGGTTGTTTAATTATGGAGGGGGGTTAAGTATTTTGGTTCCTTCAAAAAAACAAAAGAACAATCTTTTTAAAAAATCTTTTTCCTCTTCTTTTCACATGGTTTCCGGTGTTTTTAACTCCAGTGATGTTTCGGATCAAAGAACTTTATTTACTACTTTAAATTCTGCTCAAAAACTTCTTGGCCTTAATGAAAAAATGTTTTCGGCGATTGCCGTCAAAACTAACGTTAATTCAAATGTTGTTGAGGTTGCCAATCAAATAAAAAAAGTTTTAGGAAAAGAATATACTGTTAAAACTAGGCGAGAATTAAATGAAACATACTATAAAATGCTAAATGCGGAAAGTTTGATTTTAAACTTTGTTTTGGGGCTAATTTTAATTGTGGCCATGTTTAATACTATAGGTGCTGTAATTATTTTAATAATAGAAAAGAAAAGGGACATACAAACGCTTTACAAAATAGGAGCAAATGAATCACAGATTACTAAGGTTTTTTTTAAACACGGCTTGTACTTGTCTTATTCTGGCGGTTTTATTGGTCTAGTATTAGGGTGTTTGATTGTCTTTTTACAAGAACAATTTAACCTTATTCTTTTGTCCGGAACATCAATTCCTTATCCAGTAACTTTTGATTTCAATAATTTTTTAATAGTAATTGGATGGCTGTTGGTTGTCGGGGCGGGAGGTTCTTTTGTTTCTTCAATTGCTTTAAAAAAAATCAAACTATAACCCTAAAGCTTGACTTCATTTCTGACAGCTCCTGAAATACGTCCATAACCTCATTTTTCGACTCTCCCGTAACCAGTCTCGTTCTATAGGGCTTAAAGTTTGCTATTCCTCTGAAATAATTTGAATAATGTCTTCTTGTTTCTAATAAGCCCAATCTTTCACCTTTCCATTTTATGGCCATCTCAAGATGTCTTTTTGCGGTATAAATCCTTTCTTCTAAAGAGGGGTGTTTGATTGATTTTTGTGTTTTTAAATATTCTTTTACTTGTTTAAAAAACCAAGGGTTTCCTATACTTGCTCTTCCTATCATGGCTCCGTCCAACCCATATTCATCTCTCATTATTCTGGCTTTTTCAGGTGAATCAACATCTCCATTCCCAAAAATAGGGATTTTCATTCTTTGATTGTTTTTAACCTTTGATATTAAAGTCCAATCTGCTTTCCCTTTATACATCTGCGATCGAGTTCTTCCGTGAATTGCAATTGCTTTAGCCCCTACATCTTGTAGCCTTTCTGCAACCTCAACAATTTTAATTGTATTTTCATCCCAACCAAGCCTAGTTTTTACAGTAACAGGTAAAGAGGTTCTCTTAACCATTTCGGATGTTAACTTAACCATCAAGTCAATATCTTTTAGAATTCCTGCTCCAGCCCCTTTAGAAACAACTTTTTTCACTGGACATCCAAAATTGATGTCTATTATGTCTGGATTACTCTTTTCTACAATTTCAACTGATTGTAGCATAGAATCTAGATTAGCTCCAAAAATCTGAATACCTACTGGTCTTTCTTTTTCGTAAATATCCAATTTCATTACGCTTTTTGCAGCATTTCTGATTAGACCTTCACTAGAAATAAATTCCGTGTAAACAACGTCAGCACCCTGCTCCTTACACAAAGCTCTAAAAGGGGGGTCGCTAACGTCCTCCATAGGAGCCAATAAAAGAGGAAATAATCCAAGCTCGATATCGTCTATTTTTACCAAATTGATTTTATCTATTAAATGCAAAAGTAAAATATTAATTCATATGGCTCTAGTGTATTAATTGACTTATATTTGTTCACTAATTTCAGAACCTATGAGTGCTATAAGAAACTTCTGTATTATTGCGCATATTGACCACGGAAAAAGCACTCTTGCAGATAGGCTTCTTGATTTCACAGGTGCAGTAAGTTCTAGGGAAAAGCAAGATCAGCTTTTAGACAATATGGATATTGAAAGGGAAAGGGGTATAACCATAAAATCTCATGCGATTCAAATGAATTACTCTAAAAATGGGGAAGATTATGTTTTAAATCTTATTGACACACCTGGCCATGTTGATTTTTCTTATGAAGTTTCCAGGTCTATTGCCGCATGCGAAGGAGCATTGTTAGTTGTTGATGCTGCTCAAAACATACAGGCTCAAACCATTTCAAACCTATATTTGGCCCTAGAAAACGATCTTGAAATAATTCCTGTTTTAAATAAAGTTGACCTGCCCTCTGCTAACCCAGAGGAAGTAAGTGATGATATAATTGATTTATTAGGCTGTAAAAAAGAAGAAATAATACACGCCTCAGCTAAAACAGGGTTAGGAATCGAAGAAATTTTAGACGCTATTATCTCGGTTATTCCTGAGCCAGAGACTGATAGTGAGGCCCCTTTAAAGGCATTAATTTTCGACTCTGTCTACAATCCTTTTAGGGGTGTAGAAACTTATTTTAGAGTCTTTTCGGGCCAAATAGAAAAAGGCCAGTCTATAAAGTTTTTAGCCACTCAAAAAAAATATAACGCTGATGAGGTTGGAACCCTAAATCTAACTCAAACGCCCAAAAAATGTATTAAGGCTGGTGATGTTGGGTATTTAATTACCGGAATCAAAAACGCAAAAGAGGTAAAGGTTGGGGATACAATTATAAATTCCGATTCCCAAATTACGGAAGGTGTTTCTGGTTTTGAAGATGTAAAGCCAATGGTTTTCGCAGGAATATACCCCGTAGATACAGAAGAGTATGAAGACTTAAGGTCTTCAATGGAAAAACTTCAGTTAAACGACGCTTCTTTAGTCTTTATTCCTGAAAGTTCTTCTGCCCTTGGTTTTGGTTTCAGATGTGGGTTTTTAGGAATGCTTCATTTAGAGATAATTCAAGAAAGACTTGAAAGGGAGTTTAACATGTCTGTTATTACAACTGTTCCTAACGTATCATATCAAGCTTACAAAAGAAAAAATCCCGACTTAGGTGTTCTTGTAAACAACCCATCTGACCTTCCTGATCCTAGTAGTTTAGATAGAGTTGAAGAACCTTATATAAAAGCTACTATTATCACCAAATCCGATTACGTTGGAAACGTTATGAGTTTGTGCATAGAAAAACGGGGGCAAATTCAAAACCAAACCTACTTAACAACCCAAAGGGTAGAGCTTGTTTTTGATATGCCTTTAGCAGAAATAGTTTTTGATTTTTATGATCGTCTCAAAACAGTTTCAAAAGGATACGCTTCTTTTGACTACTCTCCAATTGGCATGCGTTCATCGAAGCTGGTTAAGGTAGATCTTCTTTTAAATGGAAGCTCAGTTGACGCTCTTTCGTCTTTAATTCACTTTGACAGCGCTTATTCTATAGGAAAAAAAATGTGTGAAAAACTCCGAACTTTAATTCCTAGACAACAATTTGATATTCCAATTCAAGCCGCTATCGGGGCAAAAATAATTTCTAGAGAAACTATAAAAGCCTTAAGAAAAGATGTAACCGCAAAATGTTACGGTGGAGATATCACAAGAAAAAGGAAGCTTTTAGAAAAACAAAAAAAAGGAAAGAAGAAAATGCGTCAAATAGGCAGTGTTGAAATTCCTCAAGAAGCTTTTATGGCTGTTTTAAAACTAAACGATTAAATCTTTTGGTTTTATCCAACCCTTCTGAATTAAAAAGACATGAAAAGTAGATTAAAAAAGGTTTTATTCTCTTTTGTTGTGAGCCAAACAACTTGTTAAAGATATTTTTATATTAAAAAACTCTCTTTAAATCTTTATTTAAAAGAATTATTTTTATTAATTTAATTACCAATGAAAAAACTGGAACGCAGCCTTTCTTTATCATATGTAATTGCCATTAGCATTGGTGGCATGTTAGGAAGTGGAATTTTTGTGCTTCCTGGTCTGGCTTCTGGCATAACAGGGTCTTCTGTGTGGCTAGCTTATTTATTGGGGGCTTTATGTGTGCTTCCTGCCGCGCTTTCCAAATCGGAACTCGCAACAGCAATGCCATCTTCTGGGGGTACTTATGTCTATATTGAGCGTGCATTTGGGCCTTTGTTTGGTACTATTTCAGGAATTGGACTTTGGCTTTCTTTACTCTTAAAAAGCTCTTTTGCTTTAATTGGGCTTAGCGCATATTTATCCGTTTTAATAGAAATAGACGACGGCATGGCTCGTATCGTTGCTTTAGGGTTTTTATGTTTTATTCTGCTTTTAAATATTTTTGGTGTTAAAAAAGTTGGCAAAGTTCAGCTGATAATTGTTACAATAAGTTTAATTTGTTTGATCGCGGTCTTTATATTTGGGTTTAATAATATAAACACTGATTTTCTCGGTCCTTTTATGTCTGAGGGAAATGCGGGTTTAATCTCTGCCGTAGCATTCGTTTATATTTCTTATTCTGGTGTTATAAAAGTTGCTGCAATAGCAGGGGAAATTCAAAATCCTAATAAAAACCTGCCTCTTGCAATGATTCTTTCATTATTATCAATCACTGCCGTTTATGTGTTTACTGCTTTTATTTTAGTGGGTAATGTTCCTCCCGAGGTTTTGGCTATAGATATAAAGCCTGTGCATACTGTTGCAAATCTTTTGGGGGGGGAATATTTTGGTTATACAGCAGCTGTTATTGGGGTGCTTACTCTTATGTCGGGCGCAAACTCTGGAGTTCTTGCCTCTTCTAGATTCCCTTTTGCAATGGCAAGAGACTTATTAATGCCTGGTTTTTTTGCCAAAATTCATTCAAAATATTTAACTCCTATAGTGGCTATTCTTTTTACAGGATTATTAATGTGTCTCGTTATACTGTTCTTAGACGTGGTTAAGATAGCTAAGCTAGCAAGTGCTTTTATGGTAATGATGTTTATTGCAGTTAACTTTTGTGTTATTATTTTACGAGAAACTTCTGCTCAGTGGTATAAGCCTACCTACCGGTCCCCATTATATCCGTTTTTGCAAGCTTTTGGAATCCTTAGCGGGTTTGTTTTACTAATACTGCTAGGGTGGATGCCTTTAGCCTCTATTGTTGTTATCTTTTTAATTGGCTTTGTTGTTTATCTTTTTATAGGGAAAAACGCCACCAGAACAGGGGTATTAAAAAATTACGGCCACATCCCCGCTTTATTTTTGTTTTATAAAAAAGACTCCCCTAAAACAGCTGGAGGATTAAGTGATTTATCCTCCTCCAATTTAGACGGTAAGCTTGCTTCTGATGCTGGAACAATTGTTCCTTTACTTGGAAACGAAAACTCTACTGAAATGTTAGTTGAAATGGCTTGTGCCATTAACACAAGAAGCTCTGTTCAAGCGGTAAATATAACGGAGGTGCCTAATCAAACATTTTTGGAGGCTTTAAATAAAGACACCCCTAAAATTCTTTCTGTTGAAAGAAGGTTAAAAAAACTATCTCAATCTCAAAATTTAAATATTGATTTTGAATCTGTTGTAACACATGAAGTCTCTAACACTATTGCTGAACTTAGTGCACAAACAAATTGTGACTGGCTCGTAATGGGCTGGAGCGGAAGAGCTCACAGTGGAATTCTAGTGAGGAATCCCATTGGTTGGCTTTTAGCCAACGTGTACTCTAACTTTGCTTTATTTAAAGATAATGGAATCAAAAATATTGGAAAAGTGTTGATTGCTCTAAGGCCTGGAAGAAAAGACAAAAACTTTTTGTCTGTTGCTGAACGAATTTGTTCTTTTTACGGTGCTTCTTTAACATTATTACACATAACGCCTGGTTCTTTTTCTGAAATTGACTCTAAAAAAATGGAAGAAAAATCTTTATTATTGTTGTCTAGACTAAAGGTTCCTAATAATTTGAGAATTCAAGCGAGTGAAGACCCTATCGATTCTATTTCAACGATTTCTTCTGAATATGATCTTTTAATTTTAGGGGCCCCAGAAAAGGATAACTGGATTCGTATTCTTTTAGGAACGGGCAGGGATAAATTCACCGAAAACTCTGCTTGCTCTGTTTTAAGACTAACTACAAAAAATGAAAAATGAATATATACCCAATAGAAGCTGGTAATTTTAAGCTAGATGGAGGGGCAATGTTTGGGGTTATTCCCAAGTCATTATGGCAAAGAACTAATCCTTCTGATTCAGATAATTTAATTGAAATGTCTTCTAGGTGTCTCTTAGTGGAAAACGGTAATAAGCTTACTTTAATTGATGCCGGAATGGGAGACAAACAATCTGAAAAGTTTTTTAGTTTTTATAAAAGATCGGGGGATTATGACCTTGTAAGCTCTATAAAGTCTGCGGGTTTTTCAACTGATGACATAACAGATGTTTTGTTAACTCATCTACATTTCGATCACTGTGGCGGAGCCTCTATTAAAAATAATTTTGGAAAAAATGAAGTTCTTTTTAAAAATGCCGAATATTGGTCGAATCAAAAACATTGGGACTGGGCAACAACGCCCAACCCTAGGGAGAAAGCTTCTTTTCTACATGAAAACCTCAGTCCAATAAAAGAGTCAGGACAGTTAAATTTCATTACTGCTAAAAAAGACGGTTTTAATTTTTATGAAGAGATAGGTTTTGAAATTATGTTTGTTGATGGTCACACAGAAAAACAAATGATTCCAAAATTAAACTATAAAAATCAAGAGATTGTTTTTGCTGCAGATCTTATTCCAACAGCTGGACATATACCTATTCCATATTTAATGGGTTATGACGTAAGACCGCTTTTAACGATGAAAGAAAAAAAGTTGTTTTTAGATGATGCTGAAAAAAATAACTGGCTACTGTTTCTAGAACACGATCCGTACAATGAAGTTGTTTCATTAAAAAAAACCGACAAAGGAGTAAGGCTAAACGGCTCTTATTCATTTAAAGAACTATAATTATGCTTAGATTATTTTTATTACTTGTATTTGTACAATTCTCCTTTTCTCAAAATTATTGGCAACAGCACGTGGAATATTATATGGATATTGACATGAACGTCTCTGACTTTACGTTTTCTGGTGAACAAAAACTCATATACACAAACAACTCTCCAGACACTATAAACAAAGTATACTACCATTTGTTTTTTAATGCCTTTAGGCCTGGAAGCCAAATGGATATTCGCTCGAGAACAATTCAAGATCCTGATAGCAGGGTGGGTAATAGAATTTTTGAGCTTGGCCCTGAAGATTATGGTTTATTAAATGTTGCTTCCTTAAAACAAAATGGCAAGGAAATAAGGTTCGAAACAAAAGAAACAATACTGCTTGCAAGGTTAGAAAAACCTCTTTTGCCGGGAAAAAAAACCGAACTTTTTATGGTTTTTAATGGTCAAGTTCCTCTTCAAATAAGAAGATCAGGAAAAATGAATAAAGAGGGTGTGCACCTAACAATGACACAATGGTTTCCAAAGCTTTCTGAATATGATTTTGAAGGCTGGCATCCAAACCCTTATATTGGCAGGGAATTCCATGGTGTTTGGGGTGATTATAGCGTTAATATAACAATTGATAAAAATTACGTTATTGGGGGAACTGGCTATCTTAAAAACGCCAATGAAATAGGTCATGGTTATTCAAATAAAAACAAGAAACCCAAAGGAGAAACTTTGACTTGGGAATTTTACGCCCCAAACGTTCATGATTTTGCGTGGGCTGCTGACCCCGATTATATACACGACACACGGCGCTCCGAATCTGGTGTTGACCTTCACTTTTTTTACAAGCCTGACGCAGGAAAAGAAAATTGGAAAAGACTTCAAGAAGATACTTTAGGTTTATTAGATTATTTTGAAACCAATATTGGACCATATCCCTGGCGGCAATATTCTGTTATACAGGGTGGTGATGGGGGGATGGAATACGCCATGTGTACTATGATTACCGGCAAAAGATCTTATCCTAGTTTGTTTGGGGTAACGGCACATGAACTAGCTCACGCTTGGTTTCAGCAGATTCTTGCAAACAATGAGGCTAAACATCCTTGGATGGACGAAGGCTTCACTGAATACATTACCTCTCTAGCGGAAAAGGCTGTGTTAGGAAAATCCTCTTTCTTTCCTCACAAAGGCAGCTACGAAAGTTACTACAGAATAAATGAAATACAGTTGCAAAACCCCGGGCTTACTATAGAACAACCGCTAACTATTCACTCAGACAGGTTTGACTACAACTTTACATATGGGGCGTCATCCTATAGTAAGGGTGCGGTGTTTTTATCACAACTTGGCTATATTATAGGAGAAAAAAACCTCTCAAAAACAATTAAAAGGTATTACGAAGAGTTTAAGTTCAAGCACCCCACGCCTAATGATTTTAAAAGAGTGGCAGAGAAGGTTTCGGATTTAGAACTTGAGTGGTATCTAAACGACTGGACAAGGACCACAAACAAAGTGGATTATGACCTCGCTCTTTTTGAAAAAGGGTCAAGAAATCTTTCTGTTAAAAGGGTTGGAAGAATACCTATGCCTCTTGAGATTTTGATTTCTTTTGGTGATGGTTCTACTGCCATGTATTATATTCCTATAGATTTAATGCAAGGCAACAAAACCTTTAGTAATGAAACTATTGTTCTTGAGCCATGGTCGTGGGTTAATACAGACTATGTGTTTAAAATTCAAGGAAATAAAAAAGTTTTAAAAATAGAAATTGATCCTTCAAAAAGAATCGCAGACGTTAATCAAAACAAGAACAAGCTTGATTTTCAAAATGATTAAATCCCTTAAAAGCGAAAAAAAAATAAAAAAAATCTTTGATAATGGACTTACAATCAAACAAGAAGCGTTGTCCTTAAAGTTTTATAATTTTAAAGACAACGAAAAACTTTTTGGTGTCAGTGTGCCAAAAAAAAACTTTAAACAAGCGGTTAAAAGAAATCTTTTAAAAAGAAAAATTAGAGAACAGGTGATTTCTTCTAATTTATATGGCTCTGTTTCTTTTGGTGTTTCTTTTTTTATAATATATAATTCAAAAGAAATTCTTGGGTCTAAGGAAATTAAAGCAGCTCTTGAGGTTATTGCTCAAAAACTTGCTCTTAAAAATTAAAAACTTTCCTTTAATGTGAATTTCGTTTTGTCTACTGTAAGTACATCGCATAATGCGGAATGCCGTCTTCCATGTATTCTTTTCCTTTAACCAGGAACCCATGGGAGGAATAAAAATCTTTTAAATATGATTGGGCTGAGATTTTTATCGGAGATTGTTTGTTTGTTTTTAAATGCTCTAAAGACTTTTTAACTAGAAGGTGTCCATACCCCTCGCCTCTGTGTGTTTTTTTAACTACCGCTCTACCAAAGGATGCCTCTTTAAAATAAATATTTTCATTAAAAACCCTAGTGTAGCCAACAAGCTTATTATTAATGACTAATAAGACATGGTCTGCTTTTTCGTCTTTTCCATCAACGTCTTGGTATACACACTCTTGTTCTACTATAAAAACTTCTGATCTTAAACTAAAAATATCGTTAATTTCTTTCCTTGAAAGCTGTTCCCAAGTTTTTATTTCTAATTTCATTAAGCCCTTTTATTTATTTATTTTATTTACCCTTCTTTCGTGTCTTCCTCCTTCAAAGTCTGTTTTTAAAAAAACCTCTACTATTTCTAAGGCTTGTTTAATTGAAAGAAACCTTGCTGGTAAGCTTAATATGTTTGCGTCGTTGTGTTTTCTTATTAGTTCAGCTATTTCTTTGCTCCAACATAATCCAGCCCTAACCCCTTTATATTTATTAGCTACCATACTAACGCCATTTCCTGTTCCACACATAATAATTCCTATTTTCTCTTTATTATTAGAAATTTCTTTTGCAAGAGGGTGAATAATGTCTGGATAATCAACACTATCTCCTGAGTTGTCTCCTAAATTTACTACAACATGTCCTTTCTTTTTTAAAAACCTATCGACAGCATTTTTTAGTTCAACCCCTGCGTGATCGTTTGAAATAAGTATATTCATTGTGTTTATTAATTGTTTACTTTATTTAATAACTCTGTTAACTTAATGGTTTTTTAAAATTAATTCTCTTTTGTCATTATTTGTTATCTGTTTAGTAACAATATTAACTCAATTATTAACATTTAATTTAATTTTTATTATTAACACTTTTTTATATTAACAGAATACTAATAAATATATAGTATATTGATTATCAGTTTTTTATTTTATTTTATTTGTTAATAACCGTTTAATACTTTATAAAAATTATTTGATTTTTTTCTTTTATAGTATAAATTAACATGCAATCATAGGTTTAAAATTTATATTTAAAATTTACTTAATATATAATGTTTGTTCATTACTATTTTTATACCTCACTTTAAGTTAAATAAAATTAACTTAGCAGTTCAATGAAAAAAAAAGATAATAATTTATTAAGTAATCACCTTTTATCTTTTTTTAAAAAATCACCCAAAAAAAAGTATAATTATAGGCAGTTATTAAGCCAATTACCTTACCAAGTAAAAAACAATGAAGTAAAAGAGGCGTTGTTTTTGTTAGAACAAAGAAAAAAAATTAAACAAATTAATCCAGGCAGCTATATTTTAAACAAAACCAATAAAACTCTTGAGGGTTTTCTAGACAAAACAAATAACGGGTCAGGCTATATAGTAAGAAAGGAAGTTGAAAAAGATGTTTATGTTTCTGAAAAAAACATGTTAAATGCTTTTGATGGAGATTTAGTTCAGTTTGTAATGATATCAAATAGAGAGGCTAAAATTATTAACATAAAAAAAAGAAAGAAAATTAATTTCGTTGGAGTAACAAAAATAATATCCAATAAACTTTTTGTTTCCACAACTGGAAAAAAAGATAAAGTAGACTTTATTATTAATGAACAAAAAACAATAAAAGAAAACCAGCTTGTTGTGGTTGGCTTTTTAAACTGGAATAATCAATACCCAGAAGCAAAAATTATAAAAATAATAGGAGAACAAGGATTGGTAGATAATGAAATACATGCTATTTTACAAGAGTATAATCTACCCTATGAATTTTCGAATGATTTAATAAAAGAAGCAGAGAGTTTAAAAAAACTACAAAATAAAGAAGAAACAAAAAAGAGAAAGGATTTAAGAGATATAAATACGATAACAATTGATCCGGACGACGCAAAAGATTTTGATGATGCAATTTCAGTAGAGATCAAACAAAATAAAATTGAAATTGGTATTCATATAGCAGACGTTTCGCATTTCTTAACAAAAGATTCAATTTTAGACAAAGAAGCTTACAAAAGGGGAACGTCCGTTTATTTAGTTGACAGGGTTGTACCAATGCTTCCCGAGTCACTCTCAAATAATTTATGTTCTTTAAGGCCAAAAGAAGATAAATACACCTTTTCAGCATTATTCACATTTAATAAAAAATTTCAAATTGAAGAACAATGGTTTGGTAAAGCAGTAATTAATTCAAATCAAAGACTTAGTTATAATGAAGCACAATACATAATTGAAAACAATACTGTAATAATTCCGAAGGAGGTGTCATTATCTAGAGAAATGCACCATATTGAAAAGGAAATTAAAGACTCAATTATATTATTAAATAAAATAGCAACAGATTTAAGAGCTAAAAGAATAAACAAAGGTTCAATATTATTCAATAAAAAGGAAGTAAAGTTTATTTTAAATAATGAAAAAGAACCAATAGATACGATAGTGAAAGAATCAAAAGCCTCTAACAAGCTGGTCGAAGAGTTTATGCTGTTAGCTAACAAAAAAGTAGCAGAAATATTTTTAAAACAAAAAAACAAAAAAAATATTTACAGAATTCATGATCATCCTGATGAGGAAAAGTTAATAGCGTTAGAGAGAATAATTAAAAACCTAGGCTATAAAAACCGATTCGAAAGTTATAAAAACCTACACCAGAACATAAATGATCTTTTAAAAAAAGTAGAAAAAACACCAGAAAAAAACTTAATAGATACTTTAGTTATCAGAAGCATGAGTAAAGCTAAATACAGTTCACAAAACATAGGCCATTTTGGTTTGTCTTTCGAAAAATACACGCATTTTACCTCCCCAATTAGAAGATACCCTGATGTTATTGTTCACAGAAACCTAGAAAACATTTTAAATAACAGCCAAAAACAAAACAAAAATCTAGAAGACCAGTGTCTTTATTTATCGTCGAGAGAAGAACTCTCTACGAAAGCAGAAAGAAGTTCTATTAAGTTTATGCAAGTCAAATACATGTCTTCAAAAATTAATAAAAAATACACTGGCGTTGTTTCAGGAATAATGGAAAGGGGTGTTTTTATAGAAATTAAAAAAAACAAATGCGAAGGTTTTATTAAAGCTAAAGATATACCAGGAGATTATTTTGTGTTTAAAGAAAAAGAATTTTTAATGATGGGAAGAAACACAAAAGAAGAATATAGGCTTGGAGATGAAGTTTTAGTAAAAGTTAAAGGGGTTAATGAAAACAAAAAACAAATTGATTTTTTATTATTGGAAAAGCTTTAGTTTTATAAAACAGATAATTACATGAGTGAATTTTTACCCGCCATACCAATTGGAATAGTTCTTGCTTTTACAATTGGCCCGGTTTTTTTTACAGTACTAGAAACTAGCATTAGCAAAGGTATTAAGGCGGCAATTTTTGTCGATATTGGCGTTGTGCTTTCAGACGTTATGTTTTTTATAATAGCTTTTTTCAGTACAAATAGTCTTTTAAATTCTATAGAAGAAAACACGGATTCTTGGTATTTTTTGGGAGGAGTTTTGTTAGTTGCCTATGCTGGCGTGAGCCTTATTAAAATCATACAAGAAAAAAACAACCCCGAAAACAAAGAGGGTGCGTTAATTGAAAACAGTCCTAATCTTTTAAAAATGGTTGTGAAGGGGTTTTTATTAAATATTATAAATGTGGTTGTTCTTTTCTATTGGGTGGGTATTATATTATACTTTGGTCCACAATTAGAAATGAACGAATCAAAGATATATTTGTTTTTCATCATTATAATATCCACCTATTTTACAATCGACTTAGGAAAGATATACTTAGCTCAACAGCTAAAAAAAAAGCTTACCGACATGGTTATCAAAACTATAAAAATCGTGGTAAATTCTTTTATTGTGATTTGCGGATTGTTTTTAATATTTAAAGGAATTGTATAAAAAAACCTTCCCGTTAAGGAAGGTTTTGAGGCACCGAGCGGATTCGAACCGCTGTACAAGCTTTTGCAGAGCTCTGCCTAGCCACTCGGCCACAGTGCCATTTGATTTGCAAAACTACATTTTTTAAATTTTTTTCCCTCTTTTTTGAGATAATTTTATAGCAACACTTTCAACATCCCCATTAATTGGAGGACAAAGCTTGCTTACAGAAACTGTTATTTTTTGAATTCTCTGGTCTTCTTTTAAAACTCTGTCTAAAATACGTTTAGCAACTGTTTCTAAAAGCTTAGAGGGAATAGACATTTCCTCAGTAATTACTTTATTTAAAAAAACGTAATCAATGGCATCATCAATTTTGTCTGACAGCGAAGCTTTTCCCAAAGCCCCTTTAGCCCAGAGGTTAACCAAATATTCGCTTCCAATAACGCCTTCTTCTTTTAAGCATCCATGAAAGCTATAGCAACGAACATTTTTTAAATATACTTCTACCATAAAAAACAATCAAAGATAAATAAAGAATAGAGATGAATTCTTTAACTTTGATTTTTATTTTATTTTGTCTAATTCAAAAAACTTTATCGAACAAATCATAGACGAAGACTTAAATAATGGGTTTTCATCATCAAAATTAAAGTTTCGGTTTCCGCCAGAACCCAACGGATTTTTGCACATAGGTCATGTTAAGGCAATCTGTATAAATTTCAGCTTAGCTAAAAGACATGACGCTCCAATTGTGTTAAGGTTTGACGACACTAATCCCGAAAAGGAAGAAAAAAAATACATAGACGCTATAAAACAAGATATCTCTTGGCTCGGATTTGAGTGGGACGAAGAGCGCTATGCCTCAGATTATTTTGGCAAGCTTTTTAATTGGGCCTTGGAGTTGATAAAAGATGGGAAAGCTTATATAGATTCTCAGAGTTCAGAGAAAATTGCCGAGCAAAAAGGAACTCCCACCTCGCCTGGATCAAACAGTCCAAACAGAAACAGGTCAGTTGAAGAGAACTTAGATCTTTTTGGCAAAATGAAAGAAGGGGTATTTGATGAAGGCACACATGTTCTAAGAGCTAAAATTGACATGAACTCCCCCAATATGCTTATGCGTGATCCTGTTATATACAGGGTGCTAAAAAAAAGTCATCCCAGAACAAATAATGATTGGGTTATTTATCCAATGTACGACTGGGCACATGGAGAATCAGACTATATTGAACAGATTTCCCATTCGCTATGTACGCTTGAGTTTGAACCTCACAGAGAATTATATAATTGGTTTTTAGACCAAGTTGTTGAAGCCAACAAAATTAGGCCCAAACAAAGAGAATTTGCAAGACTTAATTTAAGCCACACCATTACCTCTAAAAGAAAACTAATGTTTTTAGTTGAGCAGGGTCACGTTATGGGTTGGGATGACCCAAGAATGCCAACGGTTTCGGGGTTACAGAGAAGAGGGTACCCTCCAAGCGCTTTAGTTTCTTTTGTCAAAACAGCTGGCGTAGCCAAAAGGGAAAACGTTATTGAAGCGTCACTTTTAGAATTTTGTGCAAGAGAAGAGTTAAACAAATCATCCAAAAGAGCCATGGTTGTTTTAGACCCGCTAAAAATTACTATAACAAACTATCCAGAGGATCAGATAGAACTTATAAGTTCTGAAAACAACCCTGAAGATCCTGAAACTGACTTTAGGGAAATTCCCTTCTCCAGAGAAATTTTAATTGAACGAGAAGACTTTAAGCCTGAAGCTAACAGGAAGTTTTTTAGGCTAAAACTAGGTAAAGAGGTGCGGCTCAAAAGCGCGTATATTATATGTGCTAATGAAGTTGTATACGGAGACAATGAAGAAATTATAGAGGTTAAGTGTAGTTATGACCCATTAAGCAAAAGTGGAAGTGGAACAGAGGAAAGTCAACGTAAGGTAAAAGGCACTCTTCATTGGGTATCGAAAAATCAAGCAATACCAGTGGAGGTAAGGGAGTATGATAGATTGTTTTTACACCCATCACCCTCAGCTGCGAAAACAGACGAGGAACTTGCGCAGATGCTTAACCCAAACTCAAAAAAAATTACTAAAGCCTTTGCTGAGCCATCGTTGAAATCCTCAAAGTCAGGGGACAGGTTTCAGTTTCAAAGAAAAGGCTACTTCGTTGTTGATAAGGACACCAGCCATAATAAAATTGTTTTTAACAAGACGGTTGGGCTCAGAGATAATTGGAAAAGCCTTAACTAGTTTTTTCTTTATTTTCTTTTCTTGCCGCTGCTTTTTTCATTTCTTCTCCAATTTGATTGCTAGCCGTAAAAGAGGCAACCATGTTGTTTAGCATTTCTGATCCAGCCTGCGGAGAGTTAGGAAGTAAAATTAGATTGCTGTTGGTAGCTCCTCCAACAGACTGAAGCGTGTCATAATGTTGCGTTACGACAATAAGCGCGGACGCTTCTTGAGAGTTAATATCTACATTGTTCAATACCTTTACAGAGTCTTCAAGACCTCTGGCAATTTCTCTTCTTTGATCAGCAATACCTTGACCCTGTAGCCTTTTGCTTTCTGCTTCTGCTTTTGCCTTTTCCACTATTAAAATACGTTGAGCATCCCCCTCAAATTGAGCAGCGACCTTTTCTCTTTCAGAAGCGTTAATCCTGTTCATCGCCTCTTTAACTTGTAGATCAGGATCAATATCAGTTACTAAAGTTTTAATAATATCATAACCGTAATTAATCATTGCATCGTTAAGCTCAGATTTTACAGCAATCGCAATATCGTCTTTTCTCTCGAAGACATCATCTAATTTCATTTTAGGCACTTCTGCTCTTACAACGTCAAAAACATATGATGTAATTTGGTCCTGCGGAAAATCAAGCTTATAAAAAGCCTCATAAACCTTGTCTTTTATGACCTTGTATTGTACTGACACTTTTAATTTCACAAAAACATCATCTTTTGTCTTAGTTTCAATAACCACATCAAGCTGTTGAATTTTTAAACTAATTCTACCCGCGACACGGTCAATAATAGGAATTTTCAATTGTAAGCCAGATTGACGAGTGCTAACGTATTTTCCAAACCTTTCTATCAAAGCGGATGTTTGCTGCTTTACAACAAAAAAAGTTCCAAATAAAAGAAGTGCAAAAAGAAGTATTAGTATCGGAGTAAGAAAAATCATATGAGAATAAGTTAAAGTTATACTCTTATAAGTTACAAATATCGTGCCGAATACGAAAGCTTTATGGCAAAAAATTAGCAAGCGCCTTAATTCTTTTGATAGATGCGGTTTGGCCAACTATTTCTATTGTTTCGAATAAATCTGGCCCAGATAGCTCCCCGACTATTGCTAGCCTAATCAAGCCTAAAACTTTTCCAAATCCTAGATTGCGCCCTTTGGCATAGTTTTCTATATCAAGTTTTATTTTGGGGGATTTAAAAACCCCAATATTTTCAATAACAGTCGACACGCCAAAGAGCGTTTGGGGACTGTTATGGTCACAAATTTTATTTATTGCTTTAGCGTTATAATTTTTTGGAGACACAAAAAAGTAAATCGAAGAAGGTAAAACACTAGTTAATAAATCAAGTCTAGGGCGAATAAGCCTTATAATTGAATCAAGTTTTTTAAAGTCATAATCAATTTTGTTTTGTTTTAAACACTCCTCAAGCAAGTTAATTAATGTAGGGCCCTCTAGTTTTAACATATGCTGCTGGTTAAACCAAATGTTTTTTTCAGGATCAAATCGTGCGCCAGAGTTATTTAAGTTTTTTAAAGAGAATTCTTTTTCTAGTTGTTTTAATGTAAAAACCTCTTTTTCAGTTCCTGGGTTCCAGCCTAAAAGCGCAAGAAAATTTATAGTGGCTTCGGGCATAAACCCGGATTCTTTATAGCCGCTAATCACCAAATCATCTGACGTCCATTTTAGTGGATAAACGGGAAAGCCAAATTTCGCGCCATCTCTTTTAGATAGCTTTCCTTTCCCTGTTGGCTTTAGAATTAAAGGAAGGTGTACAAACTTAGGTTTTGTCCAGTCAAAAGCATCATATAACAACCAGTGCAAAGCTAAAGAAGGTAACCACTCTTCCCCTCTTATTACATGAGAAATGTTCATCTCGTGATCATCTATAACATTAGCAAAATGATAAGTTGGGTTTCCATCACTTTTATACAAGACTTTGTCGTCCATTAACGAAGAGGACAAAACCACTTTTCCCCTAAGAACGTCGTAGCACGTAATCTCTTTATCTTTTGGGGTCTTAAAGCGAACCGTGTAATCTCCCCTCTTTAAAAGTTCGGCCGTTTTCTCCTTGTTTAAAGCAAGAGAGTTTTTAAAATGGTGTCGATTATGAGCATTATAAATAAAAACTTTCCCGTCTTTTTCAGACTCCAAGCGTACTTTTTCTAACTCTTCTCGAGTGTCAAAAGCGTAGTATGCTTTTTCTAGCGAAACCAATTTTTCGATTTGGCTTCTGTAGAGCTCTTTTCTTTCACTTTGCCTGTAAGGCCCAAAATTACCACCCTGTGTAGGCCCTTCGTTTATAGTAAGGCCACACCAATCCAAAGAATCAATGATGTGTTTCTCGCTTCCTGTCACATACCTTTTTTGGTCTGTGTCTTCAATTCTTAACACAAAATCTCCGTTGTTCTTTTTTGCAAATAAATAATTAAATAAAGCAGTTCTTAAGCCACCTATGTGAAGAGGCCCAGTTGGGCTAGGAGCGAAACGAACTCGAATTTTTTTTAACATTGTAATTTTTTGCTAAAATACACTCTTGAAAAGATTTTTTAATAGTTTTTACGTCTTTTTCATTTATTAAGGCACAAGAGGGTTCATGTTTCTGAAACATAATCACGGCATCAGACTTGGTAAAGAGGTGTTTAAGATTTTTATTTTGCCTAATATAAAAAAAGATGAACAAGTTTCATTATATGTATCAAGAAACTATATTTGCAAAAAACATTTAATGCCAATACAGTACGTTTATAACACCGACTTCAAGCTTCAAAACGAACAAGAGTTATCGTCATGGCTTAATAAAGTTATTAAATCAGAAAAACGCGTTTTAGGGGACCTAACATATGCTTTTTTTAACGATGAGGGCTTAAAAAAGATTAATGTAAAACACTTGAATCGGGACTATTACACTGATGTGATATCCTTCGATGATTCCTCGAATGAAGTTATCAATGGTAATATTGCAATTTCAGTTGACAGGGTTAAAGAAAACGCTAAAGATTATAATTGTGATTTTCGCAATGAGATGCTAAGGGTTATGGTTCACGGCTTATTGCACTTTATGGGCTTTAATGATAAAACTAAAAAGCAAAAGTTTTCGATGAAGAAAGCTGAAAACGAAAAAATTAACATGTTCCACGTGGAACACTAAAGGGTATGTTTAAATCAGAGTATGATGTAATTGTAGTTGGCGCTGGACACGCCGGGTCGGAAGCTGCCGCCTCCGCCGCCAACATGGGTAGTAAAACACTACTGGTTACAATGAATCTTCAAAATATTGCGCAAATGTCTTGTAACCCTGCCATGGGGGGAATTGCAAAAGGCCAAATAGTTAGAGAGATAGATGCCCTAGGTGGTTACAGCGGGATTGTAACAGACGATTCAGCTATTCAGTTTAAAATGTTAAATATGTCTAAGGGTCCCGCAATGTGGAGTCCAAGAGCTCAGTCTGATCGCATGCGTTTTGCAGAGTGTTGGCGAGGCATGTTAGAGCAAACTAAAAATCTTGATTTTTATCAAGAAATGGTTTCGGGATTGTTAATAAGTAAAGGAAGTGTAGTTGGCATCAAAACATCCCTAGGCCTAGAAATAAAATCAAAGTCCGTTGTTTTAACCAATGGAACTTTTCTTAATGGGCTTATTCACATTGGCGAAAAACAGTTTGGTGGCGGTCGTGCAGGAGAAAAAGCCTCAACTGGTATTACAGAAGAATTAATTGATTATGGTTTTGTTTCAGGAAGGATGAAAACGGGAACGCCTCCACGCGTAGACGGACGCTCGTTAAACTATAGCTTAATGTCTTCCCAGCCAGGGGACTCAAACCCCGGAAAGTTTTCTTACTCTCAAAGAACCTCCCCACTAACAAAACAGCTTGACTGCCACATGACTTACACGAGCCCAGAGGTTCATAGTCTTTTGAGAGAAGGCTTTGATAGGTCCCCTATGTTTAATGGATCAATTAATAGTGTAGGGCCCAGATACTGTCCTTCGATTGAAGATAAGATTAACAGATTCTCGGAAAAAGATCGACATCAAATTTTTGTTGAGCCCGAGGGTTGGAACACTGTAGAGGTTTACGTCAACGGCTTTTCAACCTCTTTACCTGAAGACATACAGTTTAGAGCCTTGTCCTCTGTTAAAGGATTTGAAAAAGTCAAGTTTTTTAGACCGGGCTATGCAATAGAGTATGATTATTTTCCGCCTACCCAATTAAAAAATTCACTAGAAACTAAGCCGATTTCAGGTCTTTTCTTCGCGGGGCAAATCAATGGTACCACGGGATACGAGGAGGCTGCGGCTCAAGGATTGATGGCAGGAATAAATGCTCATTTGTCAATAAACAATAAAGAAGCTTTTGTGTTAAAAAGAAATGAAGCTTATATAGGGGTACTTATAGATGACCTTATTACAAAAGGAACAGAAGAGCCATACAGAATGTTTACCTCTAGAGCCGAATACAGAACCTTGTTGAGACAGGATAACGCTGACCTAAGGCTAACAGAAATTTCACACACTCTAGGTTTAGCAAGCCAAGAAAGCGTTGGAAGAGTTGAAAAAAAAAGAGCCCAAACAGACTCTTTTGTTTCTTTTTTTAAAAAAACAAGCGTTAAGCCAGAAGAAATTAACCCAGTCTTAAAACAAAAAAACTCATCTGAGATAAAACAATCCGTCAAGCTTTTTAAGCTTTTTTCAAGACCCAATATCGGTCTGGAAGATATTTCTAAAGTGCAATCCGTTAAAGATTATTTAGATCACAATCATTTTAACAGTGGTGTTTTGGAGCAGACAGTAGTTCAGGTCAAATACTCTGGATACATAGAGAAAGAAAAGATTAATGCAGAAAAGTTAAACAACCTGGAAAACATTAAAATTCCAACAAACTTTATTTACAAGAAAGTTCACTCCTTATCCTCTGAAGCAATTCAAAAGCTTGAAAAAATCAAACCAACCACTTTGTCGCAAGCGTCTAGAATAAGCGGAGTTTCTCCAAACGACATAAGTGTTTTGATGGTTTATATGGGGAGGTAGCGGGCCGTTCCACGTGGAACATTACAAGTATGAAAAACACAAAAGAATATATTAAGGTAAAGGACGAGTTTTTAAGTAAAGAAGTTTTTTCTTTGGCTATAGATGAAGCTGCAGAAATGCTCTTAACATTACCTAAGCCTAAACAAGATAGGCTTGCGTTTTACTACGACACTCCTAATTATATTTCTCACACAAACAAAGCAAAAGGCTTGTTTTCTAAAATATATTTTTTTTCCAGAAAAGTAATGCTTTCCGTAAAGCTAAGAATGATATCAAGGTTGTTTTTGAAACCAGGATTAGCGCTGGATGTAGGTTCAGGGACAGGGGTTTTTTTAAATGCTTTAAAAAAAAGTGGATGGAAGGTAAAAGGCCTTGAGCCTAATAAAATCGCAAAAGAGCGCGCGCAAAAGACAGGGATAGACCATTTAATAAGTCTAAAAAAATTAGACGGAATACAACAAGATCTTATTACCTTTTGGCACTCTCTAGAACATGTTTACAGTTTAAAAGAAACTATAGATGAGGTGGAAAAAACACTAAGGCCTGGCGGAGTTTTAATTGTTGCTTGTCCGAATTATACTTCTTGGGACGCTAAATATTATAAAAAAAACTGGGCTGCTTGGGACGTGCCTAGGCATTTGCGGCATTTTTCGCCAACCTCTCTTCAGCTTCTTTTGGGCCCTAAAGGTTTTACTCAAATAAAAAAACGCCCTCTTTTTCTAGACGCATTTTATGTTTCGATACTTTCAGAAAAGTCAATGGGTCATCGGTTTAGCTTTGTAAGAGGTTTGGTTATTGGTCTAATATCTAATTTAGTAGGCTGCTTAACAAACAATTACTCTTCTCAGGTTTATGTTTTTAAAAAACACGTTTAAAAGCGCTGTGAGCGTCGTTTGCCTCTGTTTTCATACGATTAGTTTGTTTGTAAAAAGAAGTTTCTCTATAGAAAAGTATGGGGCTAGTTAGCGATAAGAAAAAATTATCAAAACTAGCAACAAAATAGACTAAACCAATGCTAGCCCGATCATTGATAAAATGAAATAGATTGTTATTGTTTTCGCACCATCATAATTTTTGGATAGACGCTGCCCAAATAGCAATACTAGTAAAGCGACAGAACCTATGATTAATCCCGCTTGTCCAATTTTAGAGGATTCAGACAATAAACCCTGAGCTATTCCTGCCAGACATAAAAAGCCAGAAAAAAGCTCCAATAAAGTAACTGAGTAAAAGGCAAGTTTGATTAAACCTTCACTAAAAGTCTCTTTAAGCAAATCCATTAGAAAGCTTAAGTTACCTTGTTTATCCAGAACCTTATCTAAACCACTTTGGATAAATACAATTGAGAAGAAGCTTAAAATAAATAGAAAAACAATTTTTGTAGACAACATATTAAAATTTAATTTTTATGAATTAAACGAGTAAGCTTTAGGGAAAGGTCTGTAAAAATCATATTTGCATTCCCGTTTGATTGAACGTACAAATATGCTTTTTCTAGCTCAGAAGAAATTTCCTCAATATTTGTGCCCCCTATAAATTTAGAAAAGACCTTAAAATTAAAGTCAGATGATAAAGAATGATAATTTAATTCTTTTAAGCCATAATTAACCATAAGAGCTTGACGAAAGGTTTCAAGACTATACTTTATAAATTGCTTTTGAGTTTCTCTGCCTTCTTTTGAGATGGTTTTACTCCAAACAATAAGCTCTAACACAGCCTCCCTTTTTTTTTTGACCTTGAAAGCTGATCGAACCCAAGATTGAAACCACCCTTCAAAGATTATATCATTCTCTTTTCCTTTAACCAAAGAAAGAGCTTTGTTGTAATTCCCGTTAGATTCAATAGAAGCTTTATTTGCCAGTTCATCAGAAAAGCCTTTATATTTTAATGCCTTTTTTATAAGTGAACTAGGAATTTTATTTAAAACTGTTTTTTGACATCTAGAAACAAGAGTGTCCATTAAAAGAGAATCATCTTCTGCCACAAAAACAAAAAGAGTGTTTTTGGGAGGCTCTTCAACTAACTTAAGTAGCTTATTCGTAGCGGTTGCGTTCATTTTTTCTGCCATCCAAACAACAACAACTTTCCAACCACCTTCAAAGGGTTTTAAGGAAATTTTTTTAATAAGATCTTCAGCCTCATCTTTTCCAATTTTTCCTTGTTTGTTTTCAATCCCTAAAGAATTGTACCAATCAAAAAGACTTCCATAGGGGTTGTGAAAAACAAAGTCCCTCCATTTTGAAATAAAGTTAGAGGAAATAGCCTTGCTTTTGACATCTTGGTTGTTAGCAACTGGAAAAATAAAGTGTAGATCAGGGTGTTTTATTTCACTCACTTTTAAATTGCATGATTCAGAATTATCAGAAAGGCTATTGCAAATAATTAGTCTAGCATAGGCAATAGCCATTGGTAAGGCTCCAGACCCTTCAGGACCAGTGATCAATTGACAATGAGGAATCCTTCCTGTGAAAGCATTTTTTTGAAATTCTTTTTTTACAAGATCTTGTCCTATTACATCATTAAATAGCATAAATCAAATATAAAGTTTTATATTCTTTAAACTTAACAATTCCATATCTTTGATTACTTATTTTGGGAAGAGATGATTTCTATAGACAAACAAAGTTTTAAAGGTAGGCGTGCGATAATTAGAGTAGATTTCAATGTGCCTATGGATTCTAATAAAAATGTTTTAGACAACTCAAGAATTAAAGCTGCAAAGTCTACAATATTAAAAGTAATAAAAGACGGAGGAAGCACCATCTTAATGTCTCATTTAGGAAGACCAAATGGAAAAGAAGAAAGCTGTTCTTTAAGGCATGTTTTAAACGAAACACAAAAGGTTTTAGGGCTAAATGTTTTATTTGCAGGAGATGCATTAGGTCAAAAAACAGAAGATTTAATAAGTGCCTTAAAACCAGGTCAAGTCTTACTACTTGAGAACTTAAGATTTTATCCTGAAGAAACTAGTGGAGATGAGATGTTTGCAAAAAAACTAGCCTCATATGCTGATTGTTATATTAATGATGCTTTTGGAACTGCGCATAGAGCGCACGCTTCAACAACTATTATTGCTAAGTTTTTTAAAAACAACAAATATTCTGGGCATTTACTTTCTAAAGAAGTAGATTCTATAAAAAAAGTACTTGAAACCGGAAAAAAACCAGTTTTAGCAATCTTAGGAGGAGCAAAGGTTTCATCTAAAATAACCATTATTGAAAGTGTTTTAAACAAGGTTGACGAAATTATAATTGGAGGAGGGATGTCCTTTACTTTTATTAAAGCTTTAGGAGGTCAAATTGGAGAATCAATTTGTGAGGATGACAAACTAAACCTTGCTTTGTCTATTTTAGAAAAAGCGAAACAAAAAGGAGTGATTATTCATCTTCCTCAGGATGTGATTTGTTCCAAAGAGTTTTCGGATGATGGAGATAAAAAAACTGCAAGTATAAATAATATTCCAGCAAACTGGCAGGGTTTAGATGCGGGGCCAAAGTCGAGAGAGGTCTTTGCCAAAGTTGTTAACAGGGCTAAAACAATTTTATGGAACGGTCCAATTGGTGTATTTGAATTAAAAAGCTTTTCAAGCGGAACAATCGAACTAGGAGAGTCAATAATAGAAAGCACAAAAAACGGAGCGTTTTCCTTAGTTGGGGGCGGAGATTCAGTCTCTGCAGTTAAAAAGTTTAATTTTCAGGACGGGGTGAGTTATGTATCAACTGGCGGGGGCGCAATGTTAGAGAGTCTTGAAGGAAAAGAACTTCCAGGAATAGCAGCTCTTTCAAATTAAATTATTTTAATGAACTTTAGAATCTTTATTTTAATCTTTATTTTTTCTATTTCTTGTGATAGCCCAAAATCTAATTACACACCAAAATCTAGCGGAAACATAAACACCCTAACAGTTGTTATGGAAAATTCTATATGGGAATCATCTGTTGGAGACGTGGTTAGAGAGTCTTTTGCCTCAGAGTTTTTAGGCCTTCCACAGCAAGAGCCTATTTTTAGCTTAAAACAAATGCCATTTGAGGCTTTTTCCGGTTTTACTCGTGAAAGCAGAAACATACTTTTGATTAAGAAAAGTAATAAAGTAAATTTTGCTTTAGAAAAAGATAAATATGCCAGGCCACAATCTATAGCAATCATTACTGGCCCAAGCGATGAAGTTATAGAAGAAAAAATAAAATTAAATAAAGAAAAAATCATTTCTGAAATAAAAAAGAATGAAATCAAAGAAAAACAAAGAAGGATAAAAATATCTAGATTGGAAGAAAATGATTTAAGCTCTTTATTGTCAATAGACCTAATAATGCCTTCAGCTTATAAAATATTTAAAAAAGGAACGGATAAAATAATATGGATTCAAAGAGATACCGACAAAGGAACGGTTAATATTTTAGCATATGAACTAAGCGAAAGCAGTTTTTTAAAGACAAACACTCTTAAAAGCATAATAAAACTAAGAGACTCTATCGGAAAGGTGTTTATACCCGGGAGAAACAAGGGCTCTTACATGGTAACAGAAGAGGCTTACGAACCTTATGTCAAAAAAACTAAAGTTGGAGGCAAGGAAGCTGTAGAAACAAGAGGAACGTGGGAGTTGAAAAACGATTTTATGGCAGGCCCTTTTTTAAATTATATTATAAAAGATAAAGAGAACAAAAGAACACTTGTTTTAGAGGGATTTGTTTTTTCTCCTTCCTCGAAAAAAAGAGATTTAATTTTTGAGTTGGAAGCAGTGTTTAGATCACTTAAAATCTATAAAAAAAAGGATAATTAAAAAAGAAAAGACTAATCCTCTAATTTGGAGGATTTTTTTTTGGTCAAAGGGTTTTCCTCAGACTCTTCCTCTTTTACCCCTTTTTTAAACTCCTTTATTCCACTTCCAAGGCCTTTCATAAGTTCAGGGATTTTTTTACCCCCAAACAATAAAAGAATTACAACAGCTACTAAAACAACTTGCCATGGGCCGATCGCTAATAATAAGTTTAATGATAACATATTTTTAAATTATTAAGCAAAAGTATAAATAATTAAACAACTTTTATTGGTTAATCTATAAAATAAGTAACGAAGAGATAATGTAGCAAGTGATTCTTATATTTGTTCAAGAATGAAAGAAAAAACAAAAAAACCATTTAGACAAAAGCTTTTAAACCAGTACAGGTTAGTGGTTTTGAATGAATCTACTTATGAAGAAAGACTGTCTTACAAGCTTAGTAGACTTAATATTTTTCTTTTTTTCTCTCTTATAGCTACCCTTATAATCATCTCTACAATATGCTTAATAGCTTTTACTTCAATAAAGGAATACATCCCAGGATATGATTCTACCGCATTAAGAACAAGTGCCGTTAAGAACATTGAGGTGTTAGACTCTTTAACTTTGGTGATTGAAAAAAATCAAGATTATTTAAATTCTATAGGTTCAGTTCTTTTAGGAGAAAAATCTAAAGAGGTCGTTCAAAAAGAAGGAAAAATTTCTAGGTTAGAGCTATCAAATATTGAGTTCAAAACAAATGAAGAAGACTCTGTTTTAAGAAAAATTGTGGAAAAAGAAGACCGCTTTAATGTTTTAGAGTCCGCTTCTTCAAAGGTGCAGTTTGTGCTAATTAGCCCTATTTTTGGCCAAGTTACCTCAAGGTTTGACTACAGTATAAAGCATTTTGGTATTGATATAGCTGTACCTACTAATTCACCAGTAAAAGCAATTGCTAGCGGAACAGTCGTTTTAGCAGAATGGACTGTTCAAACGGGCTATGTCGTAGTTGTAGAACATGCATTCGGATTGACAAGTATATATAAACATAATGATTCGGGGCTTATTTCTCAAGGAGATTTGGTTGAGGCCGGACAAGTAATTGCTCTTTCAGGAAACACAGGGGAGCTTACCACCGGACCACATTTGCATTTTGAATTATGGAGATATGGTAACCCAGTTAATCCAGAAGACTATATTAGTTTTGAATAAATAATTATGAGCGTAAAAGGATTAGCAGCAAAATTTTTAGCAAAATTTTTTGTTTGGAAAATCAGAAAATGGTCAAAAAACCCAATTGAAACTCAAAATAAAGTTTTCAGACAATTAATATTTAATGGCAAAAACACTGACTTTGGAAAAGACCATAACTTTTATAAAATTAATTCACATTCTGAGTTTATTGCAAATGTTAAAGTAAAAGATTATGAGGGCCTATTGCCATATATTGAAAGAATATTGAAAGGAGAAAAAGATGTTTTATGGCCAGGAAAACCAGTTTATCTTGCAAAAACATCAGGAACAACCTCTGGAATAAAACATATTCCAATAACTAAGGAATCGATGCCTACACATGTTAACGGGTCAAGGGATGCAATTTTTCATTATATAAATGAAACAGGTAAAACAGGTTTCTTAAAAAGAAAAGTAATTTTTTTACAAGGCAGCCCTATTTTAAAAGAATTAAACGGGATTAAAACTGGACGACTTTCGGGAATTGTTGCTCATTATACACCTTCTTATTTAAAAACGAACATTATGCCTAGTTGGAAATCAAACTGTATTGAAGACTGGGAAAAAAAGGTTGAAGAAATAACAAACGAAACAATAAATGAGGATATGGCAGTAATAGGGGGAATCCCGCCATGGGTTCAAATGTATTTCGAAAAATTAAAAAAAGTATCAGGTAAAAAAACAATATCTGAATTATTTCCAAATTTTAAGCTATTTGTCTATGGGGGCGTGAATTATGAACCATACAGAAATACCTTTAACAAACTAATTGGAAAAAAAATAGATACTTTGGAATATTTTCCTGCTTCAGAGGGTTTTTTCGCGTATCAGGATTCTCAAAAATCAAATGGATTACTTCTTCAGTTAAATTCTGGTATTTTTTATGAATTCATTAAGCTCAAGGATATGGGTTTGGAAAACCCAAAAAGATACACAGTTGAAAATGTTACAAAAGACACTAATTATGTGCTAATTATTTCTACTAATGCTGGTTTGTGGGCATATAATACAGGCGATACCATTGCTTTTACTTCATTGTTTCCACACAGAATAATTGTAACAGGCAGATATAAACATTTTATTTCTGCTTTTGGAGAACATGTAATAGCAAGCGAAGTGGAAAAATCTTTAAAGCTTGCCTTAGAAAAACAGCCTTTTGAGGTAAATGAGTTCTGTGTTGTGCCACAGGTTACTCCAAAAAAAGGCCTACCCTTTCACGAGTGGTGGATAGAGTTTAAAAAACCACCAAGCAAAAGTGAGGTTAAAAAATTATCTGCCGCCTTAGATTATCACATGCAAATCAATAACATTTATTATAAAGATTTGATTGAGGGAAAGATCTTAAAGGAATTAGAGATCATTGTTTTGAAGGAAGGTGTTTTTAAAAAATATATGAAAAGCAAAGGAAAACTGGGGGGGCAAAACAAACTGCCAAGATTATCAAACGACAGAACAGTAGTTGAGGAGATTGTTCTGAAAAACTAAGGTTTAATTATAAGTTTAAACTTGTCTTGCAACACGTAAACAACCTGTCTTGAATCTAAACTATCACTTTTTTTAATGATCAAGTCATTTCCAAAGACATCTTTAAACTTTTCATTAAAGTCTAGAATTAATTTATTTTTCTTTTTTATCACAGCATCTAAAGACTTAGTCTCGTCAGAGAAAAGACTTAAAACCAAGGCATTTTCTAAATAGTTGTTAAGACCAAAAGCTTTTAACAATTTGAATTCATCACTGAGAATAATAATTGAGGAAGAATCATTGAACAAAGAATCACTAGTTAAATATAAAAGAGTCTTTTTTGTTTTAAAATAGAAAAATGTAATTAGAATAAATGCAATTATAAATAGTCCTGCAAAAATGAAATATCTTTTGAAAAGATATTTGTCATCCAATATAAATAATTCTTGTCCAGAAAAATCAAAAGAATGAATATCAACATAGGAAACCTTATATTTTAATCTGTCAGCAGTTTTCGATGAATAAACCAAATAGTTTCCAACTAAAATTCCTTTTGGGCCTAGCTGTGTAAGCCTATTGTTTGAATTGTACCTTAAAACACTGTTTTCGACAGGGTTTGTTATTGTATAAAAAAGATCATTAGGATATTTTAGAAATATAGAGCCGGAAAAGTTAATTCTACTTGATCCAAAAACATTCTCAATTTTTGTTTCTTTACGATCTGCCAACATTCCCTTTTTGAACCATTCTAATTTTGAAAGATCAAGTTCAAATAAATTTTGATTTTGCTTATCAACGCTTGAAGAAGAGCTTCTAGTGTAAAAATCATAGACAAGAATACTATCCCCCCTTTTAATAAAAGAACCTTGATTAATTCCACCCTTTGGGGCAGAGCCCTTTGTTGGGACAACATCCCAGCTTTTAGACTGAAAATTAAATTTTGTCAAGTAATTTTTTGCTTCCCAGTAGCCATACCCCCCTAAAAGATATAGTTCGTTTTTATGTGAAAAGAAGAAACCTGAATATTGGTTTCTGTGTGCAAAACTCTCATCAATCCTTATTATTGTATTGTTTTTGAATTGAAACAAGAGTCCACCACCTGGGAATAAAAAATAGATAGACCCATCAACCCTAAGAGGGGATAATGTGTTAAAATAAATCCCGGAGAGACTTTTAGGAACTTCTTTGGAATATTCGGAATATTTTGTAGAATACTCTCCGTCGCCCAGTAATAAAGAAGTATAAACTCCTTTTTTAGTAAAAGCATAAAATGATGTGGAGTCTTTTTCTACCAATAGGAAATCTTCAAAATCTTCCTGTCCAAAGGAAAGAATTGAAATCATAAATACACAAATAATGAAAGGAATTTTCATTTAAAAAACACGTAGTAAAAGGTTATCATAAGAGCAGTAGTGATTATAACACAAAAGTTAAGGCCTATGTATTGAAACAAAAAGAAATTTGTAATTAAGAGGGTAATGGACAAAACAAAAATAAGCAATGAGGCGGCCCAATGTTCATACCCTTTATCGGCCAAACGATGATGTAAATGAATCCTGTCAGCTACAAAAGGAGATTGATTTTTAAAAGAACGAAGAACAATAGCTCTTAATGTATCGGACAAAGGGTAGATTAAGATCAAAACACAAAAGAGTGGTCTCGAAAGATATTGATCCGTTATAATTTGACTTGAACTATCTAGTACAAACACGATAAAAGAAGCCATTGAAGCTCCAATAAAAAGAGAGCCGGTATCTCCTAAAAAGACCTTTCTAACTGAATTGAAATTATGAAGAAGAAATCCCAATAGCGTTCCAATAATTATGGGAAAGAAGAGGAACATTTCGTTAGCTCCAATCATTACAACTCCCCCCATTACAATTAAAAACTTTATAGAAATTAAAGAAGCCAAACCATCTAGACCATCAATTAAATTTACGGCGTTCACTATAATTAAAAACACAAAAAGAGTTACAATTGTCGAGAGCCAATACGGAATTTCAAAAACACCAAAAATACCATGAAAAGAATTTATTGAATACCCCGATTGGAGAAGAATAAGTCCAGCAAAAAGTTGTAAAAAAAACTTTTCTCTATAGCGAACATTAAAAAAATCATCAGCGATTCCTGTTAGCGCCATAAACGAAACACTTAAATATATATAAGGGTTTATTGATAAGCTGTTCGTTGATCCGGCAATTGCTAAACAAAGGCAAATACTCAAAAAAACAGAAAGCCCACCAGATCTTGTTGCTTTGGATCTGTGAGAGGACCGACTTGTAATAGGATCTAATATTTTATTGTTTGAAAAAATCGAGTAGATGTATCCATTTAAAAAATAAGAAACAATTCCACCCAACAATAGAAACATAGAAACAGAAATAATGCCAGAAATAGTTCCAAAAACTGCACTTATGTTATAAAAAATCATAAAGTTTAAATTATATTTATTTAAAAAAAAATTTTGAAAACTATTATTAGCATAATAGCATTGTTTACTTGTTTACAATCAGAAGATTTATTCGCCCAGGATATTCCGCTTCCTGAAAATTTGCCCGACGAATATCTTTTTGGACAAAACCAAAAATCAGATCCAAAAATCATCACCAAAAAAGGAGTTTATTTGTTTAAAAACAAATGGTCATATAGTGATTATGAAAAGATCTATCCGAATACTTTTATTTTAGAAAACTTAAATGAATTCAACAACCAAAATTTTAATGTTATAAACGATTCTTTGAGCACTTTAATCATTATTTCGGGCGGAGGCCACGTCTTTTCTTCAACAAAAAAAAGTATAAAAAGGCTTGATAGTTCAGTGGATCAAAAAAATCAATTTTATTCGTCACTTTTCCTATATAACAATCAAAGCTACATGTACGGTGGCTATGGTTTTTGGACCTTTAAGGACTATATAACCACGTTTGATAAATCTACGGGTCAGTGGGAGTTAGTTAGTATTAAATCAGATTATGTCCCAGAGGGAAGGTGGAAAGCCATCTCTCATGTTATGAACGACAAGTTATATGTGCTTGGCGGAAGAAACAGCCCTAAAGAATCTGCCAACAAAGACGTTCCCTTGAATGATTTCTTTTATTTTGATTTTTTAAATTCAAAGTTTGTGAACCTTGGCGAAACAAACCAATTAATTCCAACTGTTAACTCTGTAAATTCTAATGTAATAATCAATGAAAAAAAAGCTTATCTAGATAATGATAAAATTATCATTTTTGATTTTATAAAAGACACAGTAACAAGCTATGTTTCAAAAAACATATTCGAAGGAATTGATTTAAAAAATCCCGTTGTCAATAGGCAAGATACATTATACTACATTAAAAACGTTAATAATAATAAGCTTTTAGCAAGGTTCCCAATTAATGATTTAAATCAGATTAAACCAAAAACTTATTCGATATCATCAAAAAAAGAGCTACCCTATAAATCATATTTCGCTGTAACTTTAGCTGCTTTATTGTGTTGGATAAGCTACAGGCTGTTTACTTTTAAAGACCATTTGAAGGGCCTTGTCTTGTTTGATGAAAGAAGACTTTATTTTAATCAAAACTCTTCTTTGGTTACGGAAAAACAACTTCTGTTAATTCAACATTTAGAAAAAAAGAGCTTTATTTCATCAAGTGAACTCAACACTATCATTAGCTCTAAAAAATACGTCAAGTCTCACTTCACCCTACTTAGAACAGAATTTATTGAGGAGATCAATATTATTTTAAAAAGCGTTACAGACAATAAAAGAGATCTAATCGAAGAAATTAAGGATCCATTGGACAAAAGATATAAAGTTTATAAAATCAACGCACAGATTTCAAAGAGAGAACCCTTTTTAAGCTTTTTATTTAAGATTTAATCTCTTTTATAATTTGCAAAAAAGGAGTTTTTATTAGAACGAAACCACAGCCAAGTATAAACCCAATAAAACTGTAAATAACAACCGTTAAAGATCTTTTGGGTGCAGACCTTTGGTTGGGAATAGTCACTTTTTTAATTACCGAGAACACCGGAGTATCTCTACTGACTTGTAATTTAGACTGTTCTAGCTGCTTTGAGACCTCTTGATACACCGCGCTGACAATGTTAAACTCTGATTCAAGACCGCTTAATTTGTTTTGAAATCTTGAGTCAACTATGTTTAAATTAGAATCTTTAAACAAAGCTAATTTATTTTGTAAGCT
>QOPV01000007.1 GCA_003331265.1 Cryomorphaceae bacterium
GCAAGGAGTCAGTAAGATGCTTTTTATTTCAAATACTCTCGCTCATTTAAAGCTCGTGATTCTAGCGTGGTTAGTGTGTTTTTTTTCGTGGTTAATCCGTGTTTAAAATTAGTTTAAAGGAGCTGGCTCCGCCACAGATATTCTGAATGGAAATAATATACATTCCTGAACTTAGCCCTGCTAGATTTAATTGTGTTGTTCTTTGGTTTAGCATTTCGCTAAAAATGAGTTTCCCTAAAACATCATAAACCGAAAAGTTTAGCTCTACATCGTCCCAGTTATCAAAAGTGATATTTACCAGGCCTTTAGAGGGGTTTGGGGAAGCTAAAATTTTAATGGTGCTATTTCTTTCACATGATGGTATAAAATATTGTTGAACTCCATGGTTTAAAGTGATCACATCGCTGGACCAGGTATTGTATTGAGAGCTCATTTGTGAAACTAAAATCTGTCCAACACTGTAGCTAAAAGATCCTGAAAGAGATTTAGCATCTCCGCCGGTTCCTACTACGTCCTGTTGAGAGAAACAGAAAGAGGTAATTAATAGCGCTAATATTTTTATGGTGTTATTTTTCATGGCTGCATGGCAAAGAAGAATGGTGAAGATTTATTTTTAAACTGCCGTTTTTGTCCTGGATATAGCCAAAAGTGTATTCTACTTTCATACCAATCAGTATCTGTACCAAAATCTGCCATATTTTTTTACAAGTTAAGTAATTCTTTTAACCTCATAGTAATTAACTTAATCAACTCTGTAACTATCGCTTAATTATTGTCAAGCAATAATGTTCTAGCATAAGTAGATACAGGTAGTCTTAATTTGTGAGCCTTATCTACTAATAATTGTTTGTCTTGTGGTAAAAGTTTTACCAATAATTGTTCTGTGTACATTTTATTTTAAATTAATAACCCAAACGAAAGGCTTGGGTTTTTTTGGGTTTATTTGTTTCTCCTGTAGAAGTTTATATCCATGTATTCTCATATAAAAACATAATTTTCAAATATCTTATTCTAATATTTTTCCTCTATTAGGTTTTAGTTTGTTTTTAATTTCATTAAGATCTCTTTTCTCAATAATAGCATATGCTAAAGAGTGCATGTCGTTTAAGTTTTCAGTGCCTGATTGAATTAGTATTTTCTTTTCAATTTTAAAATATTCCTTTAAATGTTTTTCGTGATGAATTGCAGTGTTTTTACCATTTGGACCTCTAAAATCCCAAATGAGTTTTATTTTTTCCATATCAAAAGTTAAAATTAATTTAAGGTTTTATTTAAACTTTCTTTTAGTCCAAACTTTGGTTTCCAGCCCCAATCTCTAGTAGACAAAGAATCATCAATTGTTTTTGGCCAGGTATCAGCAATTTGTTGTCTAAAATCTGGTTCATAATGTACTTTAAATTCAAACCCGTTATTAGACATTTCATTTAATAATTGTTTTGGAGTTATACTAAATCCTGTAATATTGTAAGAACTAGATATCGATAAATCTTTACGACTTACTGACATTAGTTTTACAGCAGAGTTAATAGCATCATCAATGTACATCATTGGTAGCTCGGTATTTTCACTCAAAAAACAAACGTAATCATTTCCTTTTTTAGCTGCATTAAGCATTTCTATAACATAATCAGTAGTACCTCCTCCAGGCACTGTTTTTGTAGAAATTATTCCTGGATACCTTAATGAACGAATATCCAATCCAAATTTATTGAAGTAGTATTCCATCAGCTTTTCACCAGCTAATTTAGTTATTCCATAAATTGTAGTTGGATTCATTAAGGGGTTTTGAGAAACAAAATTAAGGTTAGATTCTGTTCCAAAAATAGCTATAGAACTTGGCCAAAAAATTTTTTTAATTTTATTTTCAATAGAAATTTGTGCAATATTTTGAAAACTATTCATATTTAATTTCCATGAGATAAAAGGATCTTTTTCTCCATTGGCTGAAAGAATAGCAACTAAATGGTATATAACATTTATATTATACTTTTTCACAAGCGAATCCATCTTATCTTTATCCAAAACGTTTGCTAATTCAAATTCACAGGAAAGTTTTTCTTTAGGATTTTTTATGTCGGTTGCTAAAACAAAAGAATTTAATTTTTTGAAGTGATCAATAAACTCTATTCCAAGTTGACCTAAAGCTCCTGTAATTAATATTCTATCCATTTATTTGAAATAATAGTTTAATTTTAATTAAAATTAACTTATTTAAATGAACGAATCTATAAAGAACAGACTTAATCAGGAATTAACAGATATTAAACAGTCTGGTCGTTATAAAAGTGAGAGAATAATTCATTCAAAACAAAATTCTAATATTATAGTTAATGAGGGTGAAAATGTTTTAAATTTTTGTGCAAATAATTATTTAGGTTTAGCTTCAAATCCAATTGTTATTGAAAAGGCAAAACAAACATTAGAAAGCCATGGTTTTGGAATGGCTTCAGTAAGATTTATATGCGGGACTCAAAATATTCATAAGACATTAGAAAATAAGATCTCAAAATTTCTTGGTAAAGAAGATACTATTTTATATGCAGCCGCTTTTGATGCAAATGGAGGTTTGTTTGAGCCTTTATTTAATAATGAAGATGCTATTATCAGTGATGCTCTAAATCATGCCTCAATAATTGATGGTATAAGATTATGTAAAGCTCAAAGATTTAGATATAAACACAATGATATGGTTGATTTAGAAATTCAACTTAAAAAAGCTTCTAATTGTAGAAATAGAATAATTGTAACTGATGGTGTTTTTTCTATGGATGGTACATTAGCTCAATTAGATAAAATTTGTGATTTAGCCAATAAGTATGATGCAATAGTTATGTCTGATGAATGTCATTCAACCGGATTTATTGGAAAGAATGGTAGAGGAGTTCACGAAGAATTAGGAGTTATTGAGAGTGTAGATATTATTACCGGAACTCTGGGTAAAGCATTAGGCGGAGCGTCTGGAGGATTTACTAGTGGTCCTAAAGAAGTGATTGAGATTTTAAGACAAAAGTCTAGACCATATTTATTTTCAAACACATTAGCACCATCAATTGTTGGAGCTTCTTTAGCAGTTATGGATATTCTCGAGTCTGATAATTCCTTTTTAAATAAATTAAAAAATAATACTAAAATCTTCAGAGAGGGAATGATAAAATTGGGCTTTGAAATTAAAACTGGAAATCATCCTATTGTTCCGGTAATGTTGTATGATGATCATCTAGCTCAAAAAATGTCATCTGCTCTTCTTGAAATGGGTATTTATGTAATCGGATTCTTTTATCCAGTAGTGCCTAAAGGACAAGCAAGAATAAGGGTGCAACTGTCAGCCTCTCATTCAACAGAGCAAGTCAAACAGGCATTAAATGCTTTTAAAAAAGTAGGTAAAAAATTAGGAGTTATTAATTAGAACAAAGACGTTGTAATACTAAAACTTAAGCCAGTACTTTCAGGGACATATCTACATATTCCCCCTGTGCATACAAGCCCACCTCTTTGTCTTCCATAATTAATTGTATATCTATTTATCCCTTTACTATAGCTTCCTCCAAGATTATAGTAATGGACTTTTTTTTCCTCTGTTGGATTTTGATAATTATATAAATCTGAAAAGTATACTGAGAATGCAGAGTTTAAATTATATTCAATTGCAAATGCTGACCAATTCTTTGTATCATCTTTTGTAGATAAATGTTGGAGTTCAAGTCTAATTGATTTTTTATCATTTATTTTATATGTGTTTTCCAAAACTACTATACTAGACTCAACTTCCCCTGTAGTTTCTTCTACAAATTTTTTGTTGTAAAACTGATTAACAAATAAAATAATATTATCAAATTTTGTAGACCATTTTTTTCTAATTTCTAAGCTTAGCTCCGAAAAATATTTTTCCCCAAAACCAAATAAATCTACATCATAATTTTGATTTACATAATCATAATTACCATCTAAATTATTCCAGACAGAAGCATTAATTGATAGATTTGTCCCATATTTTCCTCCTAAAAAAGTTTCCTCTTCAATAAAATAATATAGATCTGCTTGCATACCAATTTCTCCAGCTTTTGTAAGATCTTTACTCTGAAATGACACATTTGGCTGAGCAGCATAAACATAAAGATTGGTAAGAGAATAATCATGTTGTTTTGTGAGTGCAGGTAAGTAGTTAACAATACTTTCGTTATAAACATTCCCAAAAGCTTCTCTTTCGGAAAAAAGAGACATATTTTCTAACCTTCTGAAAGTGAAATCAAGTCCAAAACCATTTTTAAAAAACCCAGAATTAAATAAAAAAGCGGATCCTTCTTTTATAAAATTATCAGAAAGAGACCCAAAAATAACTATTGGGTTCTTGGATTTGTTAACTAATTCAATGTTTGAATAAAAAGAATTGGAGGAGAAGTCGATCCTTCCAGATATTAAATTTGTCATTTCTGGATAAAAACTGCTTTTTGTTCTTTGGTCATTTCTTCCCACATAACTTAATCCCATCAAAAAAGTTGAATTGTTTTTGGTGATTTTTGACAAGTCAAATTCTGAATCAAAACCAACAATATAACCTTTTGAATATTTGAATCCTTTTTTTTGATTTCCAATTAAAGCCGTAATATTTATTTCATCATTTATTCTGTATTTCGCATTCAAACCTCTTATTGAGTTGTTAATACCCAAATCTTTATCTTCCCAAGATCGTAGGATCATTCCACTTCCAAATTGCTCATAAAAATTTCCTGCAGAAATATTTAAGTCATCAATATTATAATCAATCTTAAATGTAGATAAACCTATTTCTTTAAAGTTCGGCGAATAATTTAAAAGAGGAGAAGGTGCATAAGATTCTATTTGAATTTCAAAATTCCAATTTCTTCCTAAATATGATTTTAAATTCAAATAATTATTTGATCTAAATCTATCCTCTTGATTAAAATCTCCTGTCTTTGAATCATCTAGATAATATGCTGAATAAGATTCATATGAAGAGGAAAGGTTTTTAAATAACTGAGTATATGAAAAAGAAGTATTTAAAAGAAAGGATAATACCAGTATATTTTTTATTTTCTTCATAAAGACAAATGTTAATTTTTTGATTTAGAATTTTTAACAATAAACTGGTAAAGATCATTTTCTTCTCCAGGTTTATAACCAATTCGTCTGTATATAATTTTGTTGCCATTAGTAACAATCGTGTGAGGAATACCGTTAATATTCAAAGCTCTTTTTAAATCTTGATTTTCATCTAATAAGATTTTGAATCCCCATTTTTTTCCACTTATTAAAGGTCTTATTCTTCTTTTAGTTCTGGAGTCGTCAGTTGATATGGCAACTATTTTCACATTAGCTTCATCCCATTTTTCTATTTCTTTATGTATATCATCAAGTTCGTTGATACACGGAACACACCATGTTGCCCAAAAGCTGTACACAGTCAACCCATTTTTATTGTAAATAGATCTTGAATTAACAGGTTTACCATCAAGAGTTTTTATGTTTACACTAGGTATATTATTTTGAGAATAAGTGCTTTGTGTAGTTATTAAGAATAACACTATTAACAGTTTTATGTAATTAAATTTCATTATTAATTAATTTATTAGTTAAAAATAATGTTAATTTTACAATTAAATTAAATTAAATTATATTAGTATTATAATTATTTGATAACATGAATTTTAACACAAAACTTCTATTTTCTTTTATCGCTTCATTTTTTATTTTTTCTTGTACATATGAAGGTGTGGGTGATGATAACAACTCAGGAAATGGTGGTGGTTCCCCTGACGATGTTAAGAGTATTAAGCTAACAATATCATCCGAAAATGTTGAAGTTAATTCAGAGTTAACCTTTACAGTTTTAAGTGATAAAAATGATTTACTGACTTCAAGTTGTAAATTTTTTGTTAATGGTACAGAAATTTCTGGTAACAAATTTAAACCAGGTGAACCTGGGGATTATACAGTCTACGCAACATACAAAGCTTTAACAAGTTCAACCAAAACTTTTTCAGCTTCAGCACAGCCTGTTAAAAACTTTAAAACTAATGTTCTAATTGAAGATTTTACAGGAGCATGGTGTGGTTATTGTACAAGAGTAGCTTATAAATTACAAGAACTAAAAAAGAAAACTTCTCAGATAGTTGTTGTTGCTGCTCATTATGGAGATGCATTGCAGTATTCAAAAATTAGTGAAATGACAAATGCTTTTGGTGTTTCATCTTACCCACATGCAAGGCTTAATAGGACAGCTAAATGGAACGAGACTGAGAGTGCAGTAACATCACTCTATGCTAATAGTTCAAAAGTAGGTGTTTTAATAGAATCTTCTATTGATGGCAGAACTCTTACTTTAAAAGTTAAAGCCAAATTTTCAGAAACCTATACTGATTTAAAGCTTGGTGTTTTTCTTCTTGAAAATGATTTATTACTTGATCAAGCAAATTATGGTGACTTTGGTTACGGTTCTGATAATCCGATAGTTAATTTTGAGCATGATGATGTTTTAAGAGTCGCTCTAACAAGTCCTTTGGGGGATAATATTTCTTCCGAATCTACAAAAGTTGGTTCGGTATTTGAAAAATCTTTTACTTACGAAATACCTAACTCATATGATAAAGATAAAATGGATATAGTTGCTTTTATAACAGATAAAGATAAAATGTCTTTAAATGCAAGACATTCTGAAATTGGAAAGACTCAAGAATTTGAAGAGCTTTAATAAAAATTAATCCATACTATTTTTTGTCACATAATATCTCCATCCTAATAATGCAAGCTGTGCTTTGTTAGCCTTAATTGGATCTAATCTTTTTTTTGTTAAACTTGGTAACACCTTCTTATTAATTTTTGCAATAATTTTAAATAAAAATTTCATTAGCAACCAATATACAATTCATGTGTTATATTTACAACTTTAAATATGGACTTTAGTACCTTTGTTTTGTTGTTTTCCGGCTTGATTGTTTTGATAGTAGGAGGGAACTTACTTTTGAAATCAGCAGTTTCAATTTCATTGAAATTTAATATTCCTAAAATTTTAATTGGAATGACTATTGTTTCTTTAGCTACCTCAGCTCCAGAGTTAATTATAAGCTTAAAGTCTGCTTTAATCGGATCTCCAGACCTAGCAATATCGAATGTTGTAGGATCTAATATTGCAAATATTGGTTTAGTTTTAGGACTAACTATTCTTTTTTCTCCGATTAAAATTTCAAATAATATTTATAAAATAGATTGGCCTATAATGATGTTTTCTGCTTTGTGTTTTTTAATTACCATTTTGGATGGAATAATTAACATTTATGAAGGTGGTATTTTGGTTTGTTTTTTAGTAATTACTATCACTTTTTTAATAAAGCATCAAGAAAAATCTGAAGAAGATATTGATCTTGAAGTAAAACCGGAAGATTCTTTACTGAAGTCAACTATTCTTCTTTTTTTTGGAGGTGCTTTTCTTTATTTAGGCTCCGAATGGTTTATTTCAGGTGCAATAAATCTTGCTAGTTCTTTTGGTATTAGTGAAAGAATAATTGGAATTACATTAGTTTCTGTTGGAACAAGTATTCCGGAACTAGTTACTTCTTTGGTTGCTGTTTATAAAAAGGAAAAAGGAATATCATTGGGTAATTTATTAGGATCCAATATTTTTAATGTGTTTGCTGTTTTAGGAATAACTTCAATAGTAACTCCTCTTGTTGTTGGTGATTCGAATATCATAAACTTTGATATATATGTCATGCTGTTTTTTGCTTTTATTATATTGCCTCTAATATTTGTTCCTAAAAAATTTATTTTAGGTAGAATTGAAGGAGTGTTTATGTTATCTTTTTATATTTTTTACGTTTATAATCTTTTTGTATAAAAAAAGCACCTAAGGAATTAGGTGCTTTAATAATTATTTATCTTTTTTATTTAAATCTTAGCTGATTTCACAGTTTTAATTATTCTTCCAGCAATTTTATATGGATCACCATTAGAGGCAGGTCTTCTGTCTTCTAACCATCCTTTCCATCCTTTTTCAACAGTTATAATAGGAATCCTAATTGATGCTCCTCTGTCAGAAACACCATAACTAAAATCATTGATAGAAGCAGTTTCATGTAAACCAGTAAGTCTTTGATCATTATCTTGTCCGTAAACATCAATATGTTCTTTAACTACAGATCTAAAAGATTCACAAACAGCTTCATAAGTTTCCTTAGAGGCACAAGTCCTAAGTAAGGTATTAGAGAAGTTTGCATGCATACCACTTCCGTTCCAATCCCCTTTGATTGGTTTAGGATGATAATCAATATAGTAATTGTATTTCTCTGTTAAACGATCTAATAAATAACGTGCAATCCATATTTCATCCCCTGCTTTTTTTGCTCCTTTAGCAAATAATTGAAATTCCCATTGACCACTAGCAACTTCCTGATTGATTCCTTCAAAATTAAGACCAGCTTGAATACATTGATCAGCATGTTCCTCGACTAAATCGCGACCATGTGTGTTTTTACCTCCAACCGAGCAATAGTACATACCTTGTGGACCAGGATAACCCCCGATTGGGAACCCTAATGGTAATTGTGTATCGCAATCCATAATGAAATATTCTTGCTCAAAACCAAACCAAAAATCATTATCATCATCATCAATTGAAGATCTACCATTTGATTCGTGTGGGGAGCCGTCAGCATTTAACACTTCTGTCATTACCAAGAATCCGTTAATTCTATCAGGGTCTGGATATATTGCTACTGGTTTTAACAAACAGTCTGAAGAACCTCCTTCGGCTTGCAAAGTAGAAGAACCATCAAATGACCATATTGGACAATCCTCTAATTTTCCACTAAAGTTTTCTATTACTTTAGTTTTACCTCTCATATTTTGGGTAGGCTTGTAACCGTCTAACCAAATATATTCTAATTTTGATTTGCTCATTGTTTTAAAAAATTTTTTGATTTAAGCATATAAATTTAAAATATAATATTGATTTTTAGAACTTTAAGTATTTAAAACAGGCGATATTTATTAACATTTATCAATTACATATTTTTTAATATATAAATATTTTTTTTTAATAATTTTTTGATTAAATAAATGAGTTTTTTATAATTTTTGAAATCTTTTTTTGAGATATTAATTTTAAATGTGTTTTTTAAAATAAATTTTTAATGCTAACCAATACTATTATCTTTGTAATTATTATTATGGGAACTAAATCTACTAATCGTTACATGCAAAGAGGCGTATCGTCCGATAAAACGGATGTTCATAATGCAATTAGAAATATTGATAAGGGTCTTTTTCCAAAAGCTTTTTGCAAGATAGTTCCTGATACTTTAACCAATGACCCTAATTATTGTCTAGTTATGCATGCAGATGGAGCTGGAACAAAATCATCATTAGCCTATTTATATTGGAAAGAAACTGGGGATCTGTCGGTTTGGAAAGGAGTTGCACAAGATGCATTAGTTATGAATTTGGATGATTTATTGTGTGTAGGAGTTACTGATAATATTTTATTATCCTCCACAATTGGGAGAAATAAAAATCTTATTGATGGTGAAGTTATTAAATCGATAATTGAAGGCACTGAAGAATTGATTGACGAGTTGTCAAGCTATGGAATTAATATTAAATCCACCGGGGGTGAAACAGCTGATGTTGGAGATTTGGTCAGAACAATTATAGTTGATTCTACCGTTTTGGCTAGGATAAAAAAGTCAGATTTAATTGATAATTCTAATATTTCACCTGGGGATGTCATAGTTGGCCTTTCATCTTTTGGACAATCTAGTTATGAAAATTCTTATAACGGAGGTATTGGTAGTAACGGTTTGACTTCTGCCAGACATGATTTATTTCATAAATATTTAATAAATAAATACCCCGAAAGTTTCGATCCTAATGTTCCAGAAGATTTAATATACTCAGGATCATTAAAGATCACAGAACCAATTGATGGTTTAGATGTTGATGCCGGAAAATTAGTTCTTTCCCCCACAAGGACATATGCTCCAATTATAAAAAAAGTTTTAGAAAAATTTAAATCTAATAAAATTCACGGAATGGTTCATTGTAGTGGAGGAGCACAAACAAAGATCCTTCACTTTATTGATGAGCTACATATTATAAAAGATAATTTATTCCCTGTCCCACCATTATTTAAATTAATAAAAAAAGAATCTGGAACTTCTTGGAAAGAAATGTATAAGGTGTTTAATATGGGCCACAGAATGGAATTGTATGTTTCAAAAGATTGTTCAGATGAAATAATAAATATCTCTAAATCATTTGGAGTAGAAGCTAAGATTATTGGTAGGGTTGAGGACAGTAACAAAAAAAAATTATCTATTATTTCTGAAAACGGTAGTTATTTCTACTAAATTATCCTTGAATAAAAATATCGTAAATTTGGTATATAATATTTGTAATAAATGTTAGATAAATTAAATATTGTTCAACAGAGGTTTAATGAGATATCAGATCTAATTATTCAACCAAATATAATTAGTGATCAAAAACGATATATTAAATTAAACAAGGAGTATAAAGAGTTTGGTTTAATTGTAGAAAAGAAAAAACTATATGAAGAACTTCTTTCCAATATTAGTGAAGCTAAAGAAATTTGCAAAAATGAAGATGATAAAGAAATGATTGAAATGGCTTCATTGCAATTAATTGAATCTAAAGAAAAAATCACAAAATTAGAGGATGAAATCAAATTTTTATTAATTCCAAAAGACCCTGATGATTCTAAAAATGTCGTTATAGAACTAAGAGCAGGAACTGGAGGAGATGAGGCAAGTATTTTTGCTGGAGACCTATTTAGAATGTATACAAAGTTTTGTGAGGGTAATAAGTGGAATGTTAGTTTAGTTGATTCCAGCCCAGGAACCTCAGGTGGTTATAAAGAAATTATTTTTGAGGTTTCTGGTAATGATGATATCTACGGTTTACTAAAATTCGAATCTGGTGTTCATCGTGTTCAAAGAGTGCCTCAAACTGAAACTCAAGGGAGAGTACATACTTCAGCTGCAACTGTAATGGTTTTACCAGAGGCCGAAGAATTTGACGTAGAAGTTAACATGAATGATGTTAGGATAGACTACTTTTGTTCATCTGGACCAGGGGGACAATCAGTAAATACAACTTACTCTGCAGTCAGGTTGACACACACTCCGACAGGGATTGTTGCACAGTGCCAAGATCAAAAATCTCAACATAAAAATAAAGATAAGGCTCTTAAAGTATTAAGATCGCGATTATATGAATTAGAATTGAGTAAAAAGCTTGAAGCAGATTCATTGAAAAGAAACTCAATGGTTTCTTCTGGAGATAGATCAGCTAAAATACGAACTTATAACTACCCACAAGGAAGAGTTACTGATCATAGAATTGGGTTAACTTTATATGATCTTCAGAATATTATAAATGGAGATATTCAAAAAATAATTGATGAATTAAAACTGGTTCAAAATACTGAAATGCTTAAAAATTCAGAAGAAGTTTTTTAATTATGGATTTAAATAAATTAATTAATGAAATTAAAAACAAAAAATCTTTTTTATGTCTAGGATTAGATTCAGACCTTTCTAAAATTCCTGCATTTTTATTAAAAAATAATGATCCAATTTTTAGCTTCAATAAAGCCTTAGTTGATTGTTTACATGAATTTATTGTAGCCATTAAAATTAATACTGCTTTCTACGAGGAAAACGGCTCACAGGGTTGGTCTACATTAGAAAAGACTATAAATTATATAAACTTAAAATATCCAGATTTATTTACCATAGCTGATGCTAAAAGAGGGGATATTGGGAATACCTCCGATAAATATGCTAAAGCTTTTTTTAAAAATCTATCATTTGATTCTGTTACTGTTTCTCCATACATGGGTAGTGATTCAGTAGAACCGTTTTTAAAATATAAAAACAAACATACTATTTTGTTAGGTCTTACCTCTAATAATGGAAGTAAAGACTTTCAAATTTCCTCCTCTGATAGAAACAGTCTTTTTAGAAGAGTTTTGGAGAAATCTAAAAAATGGAAAGGTTCAGGTAATTTGATGTATGTTGTTGGTGCTACCAAATCAGACCATTTAAAAGAAATTAGATCAATTATTCCAGATAGTTTTTTATTAGTTCCAGGTTTTGGTGCTCAGGGTGGAGATTTAAAAGAAACTTTTGAAAATGGAGTTAATAAAAATATTGGTTTGTTAATTAATTCATCAAGATCAATTATATATGCTGGAAATGGAGATGATTATTTAGATAAATCTTTACAAGTAGTAAAAGCTTATCAATTAGAAATGAATGATTTATTAAATTCTTTAGATGATTAGTTATAGTATTTATAAAAATACTAGTTCAGATCAATGGGTGACTTTTGTACATGGAGCAGGAGGAAGTTCTTCTATTTGGTTTAAACAGATTAGAGATTTCAAAAAGTATTTTAATATCCTTTTATTAGATCTTAGAGGCCATGGAAAATCAAATTTCAATATTAGTAATGCTTTTGAAAAAAAATATACATTTTCTTCAATTTCTGATGATATTATTCAAGTTTTAAGAAAAGAAAAAATTAAAAACTCACATTTTGTTGGAGTTTCTCTGGGAACAATTTTAATTAGACATATCGCTGAATTTTACCCAAAAATGGTAAAAAGTATGATAATGGGAGGGGCTATTATGAAATTAAATTTAAGATCAAGGTTTTTGATAAGAATAAGTTCTCTATTTAAATCTATAGTTCCCTACATATGGATTTATAAAATATTTGCTTTTATAATAATGCCTTATGAAAACCATAAAGAATCAAGAATTCTTTTTATAAATGAAGCAAGAAGGTTATATCAAAAAGAATTTTTAAGATGGTTCAAGCTTACATCAGAAATAAATCCAATATTAAAACTTTTTAGACAGGTTCAGCTATCGATTCCGACTCTTTATGTTATGGGTGCAGAAGATTATATGTTTTTAGAGTCTATAAAAGTACTGACTAAAGAACACAAGAATTCAAAGCTTTTAGTTGTTCCAGATTGTGGTCATGTAGTAAATGTTGAGAAACCTATATTTTTTAATAAACAGACAATTTCCTTTTTAAATTCTCTAAAAAAATAGACTTTATAAACCAGGCTGTTTTATTTCAAAACCTTCTTTTATTTTTGCGTCAGAAACCATTTCTTTTACATTTCTTAAAAGTTCTTTAGAATCATAAATAATTCCATCTTTAATGGTGTATTTAACACCTCCTACTCTTACAACTTCATTTTTTTGATTTAATTTAATTGCTCCAGTTCCATACAGAACTTTTAAGTTTTCTAATGGATTTTCTTCAATTATTACAAAATCAGCTAGTTTTCCTATTTCAACAGATCCAATTATGTTTTGGGCACCTAAAGCTTCAGCACCATTTAAAGTTGCAGCTTTGATTACTTCTAAGGGGTGAAAACCAGCTTCTCTTAAAAGTTCTAATTCTCTTATATAAGCAAAACCATATAGTTGATAAATGAATCCTGAATCAGAACCAGTTGTAATCCTTCCTCCTCTATTTTTATATTCATTAATAAATGTCATCCAAAGTTTATAATTATTTTTCCATTCAACTTCTTGTTCGGTTCCCCAATAATGCCAATATGATCCATGAGATATTTTACTTGGTTCATAAAATTTCCACAGAGATGGTAAAGTATAATCTTCATGCCATTCTGCTCTCCTAGCTCGGTGTAAATCACGACTAGCCTCGTATATATTAAAGGTTGGATCAATTGTAAAGTCTAAATCTATTAATTCATTCATTACATTATTCCAATGATCCGAATATGGTTTGGCAGCTTGTCGCCATAGTTTTCCTGCTTCTTCAAAACGATGCTGTTCATTCTGATAATTATAATTTGGAGGATAGTTTTGTATCGTTCTATCTGAAAAAAGTGCTTCAGGAAGTCCATACCAATGTTCCATACTAGTTAAGCCTGCTCTAGCCGAATGTAATACATTCCATCTTGCAACATTTAATTGAGCATGATGACATGCAGACCTTAGTCCTAATTTTTTATTTTCATCCAATGCTGCTTTCATTATTTCAGGTGATGCTCCAAAAAACTTAATCCCATCCGCTCCTTTTTTCGCATTATCTCTAACCCACTCTCTAGCTTCATTGGGTGTGTTTATATTACTTCCGGATCCAAAACCAGTATAAGAAAAAATTCTTGGAGCTATAATGGAGTTTTTATTACTTTTATTTTTAAGATTTAGAGTGAATTCAGGTCCTCTTCCACTAGGCTCTCTTATAGTTGTAATTCCGTGGGCAAGCCATAACTTAAAAACATAGTCTGGTTCTGCACCTTGAGATTTACCACCTATATGACCATGCATATCGATAAAACCAGGTAAAAGATACATGCCATTACAGTCAATTTCTTTTCCATTTTTTTCTAAAACAGGACCATTCCTTCTTTTAGTTATTCCTGGATAACCAACGGTTTGAATTTTAGTAATCACATTATTTCTAACCTCAATATCAACAGGTCCAATAGGGGGGGATCCATTTCCGTTTATCAAAGTAACACCTCTTATAATTAATTGTTCAAAAGGTCCTTGACTTATTTCTTGAGAATTTATGTAAAAAAACTGCATTATGAAAAAAAATATACATAGCAGTTTTGGAAAAAATATTTTTTTCATAAAACTTATTTTATTTATGAAAATAGTTATAATTATTCATTAAAAGAAAAAGCCCGATTCATTACAAATCGAGCTTTTAAAACCAACACAACAATTACTTTTTAATTTATAGAGAAGTCCCCATAAGCTCTTGTTCCATGTTCTGCAATATCAAGTCCATCTTCCTCTTCTTTTTCATCTACTCTTAAGCCTGTGATTGATTTTACAATTAAAGTAATTATAGTACCACCCACAACACAGAAAACTCCAGCAATAAAAACACATGCCGCTTGAACCATAAACTGGTCAAATCCTGCCATTTCTCCAAAAATACCAACGGCTAGGGTTCCCCAAATTCCACAAAATAAATGAACAGGAATTGCCCCCACAGGATCATCTAACTTACATTTATCTAAAATTGCTACACCTGCAACAACTATAGGTCCAGCAATGGCTCCTATTAATATAGCTGACATTGGAAGCATTTGATCTGCACCTGCTGTTATTCCAACAAGTCCTCCTAATACTCCGTTCATAAACATAGTCAAGTCTAGATTATTATAAGCTATTTTTGATGTTAAAGCTGCAGAAATTCCACCTGCGGCTGCTGCTAAGCATGTGGTGACTAATGTTAACGAGGTTAAAGCTGGATCAGCTGAAAGTACTGAACCTCCATTGAATCCAAACCAACCTAACCATAAGATTAGAACTCCAGCGGCAGAGAGGGGAATATTTGATCCAGTTATTGCTAAAGGCTTACCATCAGAATCAAACTTTCCTTTTCTAGCTCCTAGAAAGTAAATTACAACAAGTGCACCCCATCCACCTACAGAATGTACGAGAGTAGAACCTGCAAAATCATAAAAACCTAAATCTTCAGAAATAAATGTGCTAAAGAATCCACCTCCCCATTGCCATGATCCAACAATTGGGTAAACTATAGATACATATAAAAAGGCAATAAGCATAAAGGCTGAAATTTTAATTCTCTCAGCGACAGCTCCAGAGATTATAGTAGCTGCAGTTGCTGCAAACATTCCTTGGAAAAGAAAGTCAGTCCAATATGTGTAACCTCCGTCAGCATAGGTTAATTGATCGTAATCAACACCGGGGTCTAAACCTGGTCCTGCAAATCCTAGAATACCGTCAATAATTCCAAATTCACCTGGATACATAATATTAAATCCGAAACCACAATAGACAAGTAGTCCCATTGTTATTACAAAGAAATTTTTAAATAAAATATTTATAGTATTTTTTTGTCTAGTTAAGCCAATTTCAAGAAATGAAAAGCCTAAGTGCATAAAAAATACAAGTGCTGTACAGATCATCATCCATACGTTGTTTGATGTTAATAATTCCATAATAATATTAATTTAATGATGTTTTACCAGTTTCTTTTGTTCTAATCCTATATGCTTTTTCAGCTGGAAATACAAATATTTTTCCATCACCAACCTCACCGCTGTAAGCAGATTCAAGAATGGCATTTATCGTTTTTTCAACAAATTCGTCTGAAATGACAATAGAAAGATATCTTCGTTGTATATCAGCTGTGCTGTAAGTAACTCCTCTGTAAACCTGACCTTGTTTTTCGTTTCCGACTCCAGTAACATCCCAGTAGGTAAAGAAATTGACATCTACAGCATGTAGAGCCTCTTTGACACTCGAAAATTTTGATTTTCGAATAATTGCTTCAATTTTTTTCATAATATATTTTTAAATGTTAATTAAAAGCTCATTCCAAAAACTAAGAATGCTGCTTCACTATCAGGGTTGTAAATAAATGATCCAGAAAGCGGTAAAGAATATTCTTCAGTTATTTTTATGTCTTTTGATCCACCAAAAGATAAATTAACTAGTCCACTATCTCCACCAGCGTAGAAAGGAGTACTTGCATCTTTATCAGCTCCGAAACCAATTCCAATATCTACCGCTCCTGCTGAAAAACCAGCTTCAACATATAAGGCCTCGGCTTCTGTGAAATACCCTACTGTTAATCCTATTGGACCTAGATCGGCAGAACCAGAGATCTCCATAAAATCACTATCAAACAAACCAGGAGTAGCTGCACCCAAAGCATCAACATAAAGCCCACTGTTACTTGGGAATGAATAATTAGTTACAGTTAAAGCTAATGGTCCAAAGTCATAAGACACCCATAAATCAAGTTCATTTCCACCGCCACTTGCAGTTGTTGGAAAGCTTCCCCAAACACCTCCAGTAAGTGATCCTGAACCAAGCTCCATCCATGGTTGAATGTGAGCTCCAGAACCAAACTGTGTTCCTCTCCAGACATATGAACTTACCAAATCAGCTCCAAAATCTTGAGCTTGTAAGTTGGAAGTGTTGAGCGTGGTGAACACCATTGCTAGGATAAATGAAATACTAAAGATTTCTTTTTTGAATTTTTTCATAATTTTTTAATTTTAATTAGTTAATGTTAATTTTTATTTAATAATTCGCATCAAATTTAAATAAATGATAAATTAATCTCATTATAAAAATGATATTAACTAACATTATTATGAATTTAATAATTTAGAAACATTAAATTTTTGGCTTTAAAAAAAAAGAGGGGTTAAAATTATTAATTTACACTATCTGAAAAAATTCAAATTTTATTTTGAGAAGTATAATCCTAGAAAAACAGCTCCTAATCCTAAAAAAAGAGATAAAAAAGTATAGAACAAAAACTGAGTAAAATCCCCAGCTTTTATCATTGAAATATTTTCGTAAGCAAAAGTAGAAAACGTAGTTAAACCTCCACAAAATCCTGTAGCTAGAAGTAGAGTTTGAGGAGAATTAAGATGATCGTTTTTTATTGCATAACCCAAAATTATTCCTAAAATAAAACATCCAATTATATTTGATAACAAAGTAGGGTGAGGAAATTTTGAGATGTTTTGAAAGGGTATCTGAGATAATAGAAATCTAAATCCACTTCCTAATCCTCCACCTATAAATACTAATAAAAATTGCTTCATGAAACACTAATTTTTTTTAATATTACCAAAACAGCAATGAAAATAATGAAACCTACCAATACCCATTTTATGCCTTTATAAGATCCATTAAGTTTTTTTAAATCTTTTTTATAACTAATGGATACAATAATTATAAAAAATATAAAAAATATTAGTCCAAAAAGTAATTGACCATTGCTAAACATATTTGATTATTTTAGTTCAAAAATAATATTTAATTATATATGAAGCATCAATTAGATTGTGTTAAAAAATTTCATGAAGTATATAAACTAAATTATATGCATAGTCCAACTGCCAATTTAGATAAAGATAAAATTAAATTAAGATTCAATTTAATGGCTGAAGAAAATCAGGAATATTTTGAGGCAGCCAATAATAATGATTTAGTTGAAGTGGCTGATGCGTTAGGGGATATGTTATATATCCTATGTGGTACAATTATTGAGCACGGAATGCATGATAAAATTGAAGATATTTTTAATGAAATTCAGAAAAGCAATATGAGTAAGTTAGACAAGAGAGGACAACCTATATATAGAGAAGACGGTAAAGTAATGAAAGGCCCTAATTATTTTAAACCAAATATTTCTAAAATAATAGGTTAAACTTCAAATCTCCAACCATAACAATCATTAGAAATATTATATTGAATATCATTAAGTTTCTTTTTAAAATATGATGCAAAAGAATCATCAGTTTTGGGAAGGTCATATATTTTATTTTTGTACCCAAAACCCACAATAGGTAAAACTACAACTGCGGTTCCACTTCCGAAAATTTCTTTCAATTCTCCTTTTTTTGAAGCATTAATTATTTCATCGACTTTTATTGGTCTTACTTCAACATCAATTTCTTCTTTATTCGCAATTTCAATCAAACTTTTTCTTGTTATACCATCTAAAATGCTATCACTTGTTGGAGCAGTTAACAACTTATTTCCAATTCTAAAAAATAAATTCATTGTTCCTGCCTCCTCTATATATTCATGATTATTGGAATCTGTCCAGATAATTTGTTGAAACCCTTGTTCCCTAGATAATTTTGTAGGATAAAATTGAGCAGCATAATTTCCTGCAGCCTTGGCATATCCAACGCCACCTTTTGCAGCTCTACTAAACGAATTTTCAAATTTCACTTTAACATCTCCTGAATAATAAGATTTTGCAGGCGCACAGATTATCATAAACTTATATTCATCTGCTTCAGTGGCATTAATGCTTGGTTCATCGGCAAAAATAAATGGTCTTATATATAGTGAATTACCTAACCCTGGCTTAACCCAATCTTTATCTAAATTAATTAATATTTTTAGGGCATCGATAAATAGTTTTTCACTAATACAAGGCATTGCTAATCTTTCAGATGATTTAACAATTCTTTTGTAATTATCTTTTGGTCTAAATAACCATATTTTGTTTTTTTTATCTTTAAATGCTTTCATCCCCTCAAAGCAAGCTTGTCCGTAATGAAATACTCTTGCAGATGGACTTATTCGGATTGGTTGGTATGGTTTTATTTCAGCATTTGTCCATTCCCCGTTTTTATAGGAGCAAGAAAACATATGATCACTAAAAACTGAGCCAAAGTTTAAATTTTTAAAATCAACATTTGAAATATTGGATTTTATTACTTTTTTAATTTTCATACTAAATCAATTGTTATTAGTAAAATTACAAATTAACTTTGATCCAAAATAAAAATTAACATGAGATTTTTAGTTACAGGTGCAACAGGTTTAATTGGAAGAAAAATCACTTCAATTTTAATTAAAAGAGGAGATCAAGTAAATGCACTAACGACTAATAAAAAAAATATTAGTAATTCTAGTGAAATAGATTTTTATTTTTGGAATCCTGAATTATGTATTATTGATGAAAAATGTTTTAAAGATGTAGATGTTGTAATTAACCTTGCTGGTTCTCCAATTGCTCAATTATGGACAAAAAAAGCAAAAAAATCTATTTTAGAAAGCAGATTGAAATCAGTCAAACTATTGGAAAGATTATTGCTAAAAAATAATAAAATAAAATATTTCGTTTGTGCTTCTGCAATAGGTATTTATCCATCCAATATGGATATTGAATTTAATGAAGAGTCAAAATATATTTCAAATTCTTTTTTAGGAAATGTTGTAAATAAATGGGAAGAAAGCTGTCAAAATATAGAAAACCATAATATCAAAGTTTTAAAACTTAGAATAGGATTAGTACTATCAATGGAAAGCGGATTATTAAAACCCATAGCTATTTCAACAAAGTATTTTCTTGGTTGTTGGTTTGGAATGGGAAATAATTATTATTCATGGATTCATATTGATGATATTGCACAATCAATTATTTTTTTAATTGATAACAATAAAAGAGGGATTTATAATTTAGTTTCTCCAAACCCAATAAAAAGTAAAACCTTTGTTTTAGAGATTGCAAATATTTTTAAATCAAAAGTAATCCTTCCAAGTATCCCTTATAGAATCGTTAAATTTTTCTCAGGAAATATGTCAGAATTATTAATATTTAACCAAAAAGTTAGTTCTGAAAAACTGATTTTAGAGGGCTTTAAATTCAAGTTTCCTGATTTAAGATTAGCACTCAAAAATTTGTTAAAATAATTTGATGACATTTTGACAAAATTTGAAAAATGGCAGTACTTTTGCCATTTTAATTTTAAAATAAATATATGGGTAATTCAAAACCAAAGTCAAAAAGTAATAAAAAACCTACTTTGAAATCTCAAATAGAAGAATTAAATATTTCTTTTAAAGAAGAGCAAGATAAATTTTTAAGACTTTTTGCTGAGTTTGAAAATTATAAAAAAAGAACTTCTAAGGAAAGGTTAGAATTATATAAAACAGCATCTCAAGAACTAATGACTGCTTTATTGCCTGTAATGGATGATATGGATAGGGCTTCATTGGAGTTTACTAAATCCAAAGAAAAGAGTTTAGTTGAGGGTTTTTCACTAATTAAGAATAAATTTTCAGAGACATTAAAATCTCAGGGTTTAATTATAATCCAAGTGAACAAAGGAGATGAATTCGATCCTGAAATTCACGAAGCAATTACACAGATTCCTGCTGAAGATAAAAAGATGATAGGAAGAATTATTGATGTTATCGAATTTGGATATAAATTAGGAGAAAAAATCATACGATATCCAAAAGTTGTTGTAGGTAAATAAAATTAAAATCATGAAGGAAGATTATTATGAAATTTTAGGAGTTAGTAAATCTGCTTCAGCCGGTGACATAAAGAAAGCTTACAGAAAAATGGCTATTAAATATCACCCCGATAAAAATCCTGGTGATTCAACTGCTGAAGATAATTTTAAAAAAGCTGCCGAAGCTTATGAGGTTTTAGGTAATCAAGATAAAAGATCAAAATATGATCAATTTGGTCACTCTGCATTTGATGGTAATGGTGGGTTTGGAGGTGGAGGAATGAATATGGATGACATATTCAGTCAATTTGGTGATATATTTGGAGGAGCTTTTAGTGGTTTTGGTGGATTTGGAGGATCTAGCCAAGGAAGATCCAAAGGCAGTAACCTAAGAATTAGAGTTTCCTTAGATCTTAAAGAGATTGTACTAGGAGTTGAGAAAAAAATTAAAGTTAAAAGAAAAATTAAAGCACAAGGAGTCACCTACAAAACTTGCCCTAATTGCAATGGATCAGGTCAGGTTACCAGAATTACAAATACTATTTTAGGAAGAATGCAATCTGCAAGTACATGTCCAACATGTAATGGATCAGGTCAAGTAGTTTCTAATAGACCTTCAAATTCCGATTCCAATGGTTTAATTTCATCCGAAGAGACAGTACTTGTAAAAATTCCTGCTGGAGTTGAGGACGGGATGCAATTAAAAGTAAGTGGAAAGGGAAATGAATCTGCAGGAAATGGAATTCCAGGTGATTTGATAGTATTGATTCAAGAAAATGAACACCCAAATTTAAAAAGAGAAGGTAATAATTTACATTACGATTTATACATAAGTATTTCTGATGCTGTTTTAGGAGTTTCTAAAGAAATAGAAACTGTAACAGGAAATGTAAGAATTAAATTGGAGTCAGGTATTCAGTCAGGAAAAATTTTAAGACTTCGCGGTAAAGGGCTTTCCAGCATAAATTCTTATAGCTCGGGCGATTTATTAGTACATATTAATGTTTGGACTCCAAAAACATTAAATAAAGAGCAAAAAATATTTTTCGAGGAAATGAAAAATAATGACAATTTTATTCCTTCACCTGAAAAAGGAGATAAATCATTTTTTGAAAAAGTAAAAGATATGTTTTCTTAATTTCTTTACTTACAATTAATAATAAACCCTTTTATTTTTTACCTTCAATTTGATTATATTTAATTAATATTTTCATATGAAAAAATTTATAGATTTTATTAACAAGGAGTTTTTTATTACCGATAATATTAAATTTTCAATTGTTACTATTCTGTTGGTTTCTTTAATTTTTATTACAACTTACCTTTTATTGAAAATTACTAAGAAAATTGCCACTAAAAAATTAGATGAGGAGCGAAAGTTAAAATTTAAATCCGTTTTTACTTTTCTAAACTATTTTGTATATATAATAGTTGCATTAATTACATTTCAAAATTTTGGAATAAATTTAACTGGAATTTTTGCTGCATCAGCTGCATTATTGGTTGGTATTGGATTAGCTCTTCAAACATTTTTCCAAGATATAATTTCTGGAATATTGATTTTAGCAGATCAAACTGTGCATGTTGGAGATATAATTGAAATTGATGGTAAGGTGGGTAGGGTAGAAAATATTAAAATCAGAACTACCAGAGCTGTAACATTTGACAATAAGGTATTAATTATTCCTAATCACAAATATTTAACCTCTACTTTATTTAATTGGACTGAAAATGGAACTGTTTTAAGAGGGTGTGTTTCAATTGGTGTGTCTTATGATTCAGATGTTGAGAATATAAAAGATATTCTTTTGGAAATAGCTAATTCACATCCACATTTAATAAAAAACCCACCTCCGAAGGTAATATTTAAAAACTTTGGAGATAGTGCATTAGAGTTTGATTTAATATTTACTTATAATAATGGATTTAGAGTTAATTTAATAGAAAGTGACATTAGATTTTTAGTTCATAAAAAGTTTAAAGAAAATAACATTGAAATTCCATTTCCTCAAAGAGTGGTTCATTTAGAGAAGTAATTTTTATGTCAAAAATTTTAATAATAGAAGATGAAGAGTCTATAAGACGAGTTTTAAAGAAAGTTTTAATTGATGAAAATCAATCTTTTAAAATTATAGAGGCTTGCGATGGCGTCCAAGCTATTGATATGGTAAAATCAAACAAGTTGGATTTGATTTTATGCGATATTAAAATGCCAAAAAAAGATGGAATTGAAGTACTTCGATTCTTAATGAGCGATTATCCTGAAATTCCTGTTATTATGATTTCTGGTCATGGGGATTTAGAGACAGCTGTAGAATCTATGAGGTTAGGTGCTTTTGATTATATCTCAAAGCCCCCTGACCTAAATAGATTATTGAATTCTGTTAGAGCAGCTCTAAAAAATAATATTTTTAGAAAAAAAAATCAATCTTCCTCAAAAAGATCAAAAGATTTTAAAATTATAGGTGAATCAATTAGTATAAAAAAAATAAATAGGATTATTGAAAAAGTTGCTAAAACAAATGCTAAAGTTTTAATTCTTGGTCCAAATGGATCTGGAAAAGAATTAGTAGCTAATCAAATACATTTGAATAGTTCAAGATTTCAAGGGGCTTTTATTGAAGTTAATTGCGCTGCAATTCCCTCTGAATTAATTGAAAGTGAATTATTTGGACATATTAAAGGAGCATTTACTTCTGCTGTAAAAGATAAAGTTGGAAAATTTGAGGCAGCTAATGGTGGGACAATTTTTCTTGATGAAATAGGAGATATGAGTTTATCAGCTCAATCTAAAGTTTTAAGAGCTTTACAAGAACATAAAATACAAAGAGTTGGAAGTGAAAAAGATTTAATTGTTGATGTTAGAGTTATTGCAGCAACTAATAAGAATTTAAAAGATGAAATTATTAAAAATAATTTCAGAGAAGATTTGTTCCATAGACTAGCTGTTATTGAAATTAAGGTTCCATCCTTGAACGAGAGGATATCAGACATTCCAATATTAGTGGACCATTTTTTAAAATTAATTTCGGTTGAAAACAATAATGAATTAAAAAAAATAGAATCTAATGCTGTAAAAAAACTCAAAAATTTTAATTGGACTGGAAATGTTAGGGAGTTACGAAATGTAATTGAAAGATTATTAATTCTAAGTGAAAATTCAATTATTACAATAGATGATGTAATAAATTACTCAGGTAAAAAATAAATTATGAAAAGATATTTCACATTATTAATGTTAATAGGTTTTCTAAGCGTTTATTCACAGGATGATAAAGACATGATAAAAAAATTTTTTGATAACTCCATGTCCTCAAGTGTTAGTTATGAATTATTAGACCATCTTTCTAATGAAATTGGAGGAAGGTTATCTGGCTCTTTGAATGCTGAGAGAGCAGTTGAATGGGGTAGAAAAGAATTAATAAAAGTTGGGTTTGATAAAGTTTGGCTACAAGATGTCATGGTTCCTAAATGGGTTAGGGGTCCAAAAGAATTTGCTTTAATTGAAACACAACCTGGAACAACATTTAATGTTGACGTTTGTGCTTTAGGGGGTTCTGTTGCAACTCCATCAGTTGGCATTAAATCAAACGTAATTGAAGTTTATGATTTTGATGAACTTAAGATACTTGGAAAAGAAAAAATAGATGGTAAAATTGTGTTTTTTAATAGACCAATGCAACCAAATTTAATAAATACATTTCAAGCTTATGGCGAAGCTGTTAGTATGAGGGTTAATGGAGCAGCTGAGGCTGTTAAATATGGTGCAATTGGAGTAATAATAAGATCAATGAGTCTTAGATTAGATGATTTTCCTCATACTGGTGTTATGAGTTATGGAAATTTACCTCCAAGTAAAAGAATTCCAGCTGCAGCAATAAGTACAAATGCTGCAGAAAAACTTAGTAATCTTCTCAAAATAAATCCTGATTTAAAATTTCTTCTAAGACAACAGTGTAAACAATTCAAGGATGTTAAATCTCATAATGTAATAGCAGAAATAAAAGGATCAACTTATCCCAACGAAATTATTTTAGTTGGAGGTCATTTAGATTCGTGGGACTTAGGAGATGGCTCACATGATGATGGTGCGGGAATTGTTCAATCAATAGATGTTTTAAATATATTGAATAAATCAGGATACAAGCCTAAAAGAACTATTAGAGTAGTATTATTTATGAATGAAGAAAATGGGCTCCGTGGAGCTATTAAATATGCGGAAGTATCAAAAAATAATTCTTTAAATCATATTTTTGCTTTAGAATCTGATGCAGGCGGTTTCACTCCATTAGGATTCTCTTTCACCTCAAATGAAGAAAATTTTTCAAAAATATCAGAATGGAAAAACCTATTTGATCCATATTTAATACAAACTTTTGTTATGGGAGGAAGTGGAGCTGATATTAGTTTATTAGAAAAATCTAATAATGTATTGGCAGGGTTAAGGCCTGATTCTCAAAGGTATTTTGATTATCATCATGCTGCTAATGATACTTTTGATGCTATTAATAAACGAGAGTTAGAATTAGGTGCGTTTGCTATGACATCACTTATTTATTTATTTGATAAATATGGAATTAATAATTAGAATTTGGAAACTTTAATTGAATTAGATAAAGCTCTTTTTGTTTATTTGAATTCTTTAGGTAGTGAAAACTATGATTTAATTTGGTTATTTATTACAGATAAAAAATCTTCCATTCCATTATATTTAATATTAATATACTTTTTATGTAAAAAATTCTTACTTAAAGATTTATTTAAATATTTATTTATTACCCTATTATTGATATTATTTACAGATCAGATTAGTGGATTTTTTAAAGATTATTTTGAAAGACTTAGGCCTTGTCATGATCAAGAAATTAATTCTTATATAAGAATAGTTAAGCAAGGTTGTGGAGGGTTATTTGGTTTTTTCTCGTCACATGCAGCAAACTCTTTTGGTTTAGCCACTTTTTTTTATTTAACACTTAAAAATTATTCTAACTTATTTAAATACCTTTTTTTATGGGCCTTGATAGTCTCTTACAGTAGAATATATGTTGGTGTTCATTTTCCTATTGATATAATATCTGGAATTTATTTTGGAATTTTTTCGGGCTATATATTTTCTTTAATCTTTTTAAAAAAAAACATTTTTAATGTTTTATAGAATACAAGAATATAAAATACTTTTTTTTAGGGTTTTCCTTGCATATTTGTTTTATTCTTTAGCTAGGGTTCTTTTTTATTTTTATAATAAAAATATTATTATTATTGACAGTTTCAGTGAATTTTTCAATTTATTTCTAATCGGCTTAACTTTTGATACATCAGCTATTTTATATGTCAACTCATTATTTATATTAATTTCTTTAATTCCAATAAAAAACAACTCAAGGCCAATCTTTCAAAAAGGAATGTTTGTTTTATATTTTTCAACAAACATTACTGCTTATGTTACAAACTACGTTGATTTTATCTACTACAAATTTTCTCAGTCAAGATTGACAACAACAGTTTTTGATCTACTAGAAAATGAGACTAATAAATTGGATTTAATGAGTTCATTTATTGTTGATTATTGGCATGTATTTTTAATTTTTATCATTTCGGTTGTTTTATGGATTTATTTATATAATTCAATAACTTTTAAATCCAACCAAAGTCCTAAAAATTTTAAATATTATGGTTTTTCATTGTTTTGGTCTCTTATAATAATTTTTATATCAATTGTAGGAATGAGAGGAGGTCTTGGAAACGCAACAAGACCTATTAATATGGTTGATGCCCACAGGTTTGTAAAAAAAGGTATTCACGCAGACTTTGTTTTAAATTCACCTTTCTGTTTAATTAGGACTTATAAAAAAAATTATTTTAAGAAAAAAAATTTTTTAATTGATTCGGAAATTAATTCTATACTTAATCCTAGAAAAAAATTAAATGATTCTATTTATTCCAAACCTAATGTAGTACTAATCATAATGGAAAGTTTTGGAAGAGAATATATAGGAGCTTTCAATAAAAATAATGAGATAAAAAACTATGTTAGTTATACCCCTTTTCTAGATTCTCTTGCAAATAAAAGTTTAATTTTTACAAATGCTTTTTCAAATGGCAGACAATCCATTGAAGCTTTACCTTCAATTTTAGCAAGTTTACCTTCGTTTAAAGTACCCTTTACTTCTTCTCCTTATGCCAATCAGGAAATACAATCTTTAGTCTCTGTATTTAATGAATTAGACTATTCTACCTCATTTTTTCATGGTGCTCCTAATGGATCTATGGGTTTTTTAGGTTTGTCTAATATTTTAGGATTTGATAATTATTTTGGTAAGAATGAATTTAATGATAACTCCTTGTATGATGGTTACTGGGGAATTTGGGATGAACCTTTTTTAGGGTTTATGAAAGACGAATTAGATAAATTTAAAGAACCTTTTTTTTCAACATTCTTCAGTTTAACTTCTCATGAACCATTTAAAGTTCCTAAAGAGTATAAGGATGTTTTTCCGAAGGGTGAGGTAGACATGCACCAAGTCATTGGTTATTCAGATAATGCATTAAGAACTTTTTTTAATTCTTCAAAAAGTGAACCTTGGTTTAAAAACACACTTTTTATAATTACTGCTGATCATTGTAATCAATTTTGGTATCCATTTTACCGAGAACCAATTAATAGGTTTGCTATACCAATAATTTTTTATCATCCTAACAACTCTTTCAGGGGGGAGAATTCTGAGCTTTCACAACAATTGGATATATTTCCCTCAATTATAGATTTAGTTGGCTATAATAAGCATATTAATTCATGGGGAAGAAGTCTTTTTTCAAATAAGTCTGATCAACCTTTTTCAATTCACTTTTCAGGAACTGTTTATCATTTTTCTATGAACGAATATAACTTGGTTTTTGATGGTGAAAAAGTGATAGGTGTTTATAATGTAAAAGATTATGCATTAAGTAATAATATAATGAGTGATGTTGATTATTCAATAGAAGAAAGATATCTTAAAGCTTTTTATCAAGATTACATGAACAGAATAATAGAGGGTAAATTGGATTAAATTTACTTTAAAACATCTTTAAAATCCATTTTAAATTTATTTATTCTAGGAGCTGAAACTCTCATAATATATAAATCATATGGATTTTTTTTCTTGTAATCTTGATGATAATCTTCAGCAATGTAGAATTTTTTAAATGGTTCAATTTCAGTGGTAATTTTGTTATAGGTTCTGTTTTTTAAAAGAATTTTTATTTCATTTTCTATTATTTGTTTTTCATTTTCTGAATTAAAAAATGCAATTGATCTATATTGAGTTCCAACATCAGGTCCTTGTCTGTTCAAGGTTGAAGGATCGTGTGATCCAAAAAAAACCTGAACCAAAGTTTGAAAATTTATTATTTTGGAATCATAAATCACTTCAATAGTTTCAGCATGACCAGTTTTGCCACTCATCACTTGACTATAGCTAGGATCCTCTATGTTTCCCCCGGAATATCCAGAGTTGACTTCAACAACTCCTTTTAAATTTTCATATATACTTTCAACACACCAAAAACATCCTGAGGCAAAATAAGCCTTTGACAATTCTTGTTTTTCTGAATGTATATTTTCAATATTGAAAGAAATTAATAATAAGAAAATAAAAAATTTATTTAACATAATTTAGAACTTAAAATTAGAGAAGTAAAATTAGTCCAAGTTAATTCTTTCTTTTTAATTTTTATTTCCTTTTTTATTGAATTTAAATCAGAATTTAATGCTATTAAAATTTTATTTGACAATTCTTTTGAATCAGGCTTACTCAAAAAACCATCCTTATCATCAATAATAAATTCAGAAAGACCCCCAACATCGGAAGATACAATTGGTATTTCAAATTGAATGGCTAATGAAGCAATTCCACTTTGTGATGCATTTTTATAAGGAAGTATTACTAGTTCAGATGAACAAAACCAATATTTAATTTCATCTTGATTAACAAACTTATTAATAAAAGAAACTGATTTTTCTAATTTATATTTATAAACTAAATCATGGTATTTTTTTAGTGGTTCGTAATTTTCACCAACAATTAAAAGTTTAACATCACTATTTTTTTTTATTATTTCAATCATTGATTTTAATAAAATATCAAGACCTTTATATTCTCTAATTAATCCAAAAAAAAGTAAATATCTAATATTGTTTTCTAAGCCTATTTTTTTTTTTGCAATATACTTTTCAATAGGATTTCCAAATTTTTCAGGGACAGGATGAAATAATGAAACCCCTTTTTGGAAAGGTGAAATTTTTATTATTTCTTCTTTAATATTTTTAGAAAAAGTAACATATTCATTAATACTTTTCAAGTATTTTTTAAATAAAGTTTTTTGAAAGATACTTTTTTCATGGGGATATGCATTATGAATAAGTCCAATTTTTTTTATTTTATTATTAATAATATTGTTTATTACTAATAGACATGGTGCTAAAAACGCAGTCCAATAACAACTAATCACTAAATCAGGATTTAAATCATTAATTACTTTAGATGTATTTATCCAATTAAACGGGTTTATTGAGTTTATTATTCTACTAGATCTTACGTTTTGCTTCAAATTATTTTTATGAAACTGAGTTTTTCCAGGAAATAAAAAGCTGGGGTATTGTAATTTAAATGTAATTACATCGACTTTATGTCCAGTTTTAATTAATGACTCACATAGTTCTTGGTTCGTATCCGAAATACCTCCTCGATATGGAAAAAATGGACCTATTAAAACTATATTCATCCCTTTTGTTTAATCATTCACCAATATCCAATCTCCATTTTTTAAATGATTTTCTGCTACTTTATATTTCAAAGTTTTCTGTTCACCATTAGAAATGTTTTTAATAGTAACTTTTTCATTTCTTCCTATTTTTTTAACTTCTCTTATTACGGTTTCAATTTGTTGATTTCTTGATGATGCGTTTTGTCCTGCTCTTTTATTTATTGACGCTAGTTCGTCACTATTTAACACCTCTTCTTTGGAAATGTTGAATTTTTGTTTTCTTCTTTGCTTTCTATCTTCTATTATTTCGGATGGATCTTTTGAGGGAAGTTCACCTTTAAATAAAAACGAAATTATTTCTTTATTTATTTCGTTAAGGGAAGTTTTAAATAATTCATAGGCTTCGAATTTATAAATAACTAATGGATCTTTTTGTTCATGAACTGCTAATTGTACAGATTGCTTTAATTCATCCATTTTTCTTAAATGATTTTTCCAAGATTCGTCAATAATAGCTAGGGATATATTTTTTTCAAAATCATTTATTAAAGTTTCACCTTTTGATTCGTAGGCAGATTTAAGGTCTGTAACAACATTTAAGGTTTTTTTGCCATCAGTAAAAGGAACCACAATTCTTTCAAAATTATTTGACGGATTTTCATACACATTTTTGATCACAGGAAATACTTTTTCAGCACTTATTTTCATTTTTGAATTGTAGTGATTGTAAGCACTTTTATAAGTCTTATATACTATTTCTTCAGACTCTCCATTTTCAAACTCGGCTTCGCTAAATTGAGAACTTAAGGAAAAATATCTAATAATATCAAATTCATAATCCTTATAGCTATTGGACAATTTATTATTATTCACAATTATTTCGGTTGTATCATAAATCATAGTAGCGATATCTACTTTTAATCTATCACCCTCTAGAGCGTGTTTTCTTCTTTTATAAATATTTTCTCTTTGAACATTCATTACATCATCATATTCTAATAATCTTTTTCTAATTCCAAAATTATTTTCTTCAACTTTTCTTTGAGCTCTTTCAATTGTTTTGGTCATCATAGAATGTTGAATTACCTCTCCTTCTTCTAAGCCCATTTTATCCATCATTTTAGCAACTCTATCAGATCCAAACAACCTCATTAAGTTGTCTTCTAAAGACACATAAAATTGAGAACTTCCAGGATCCCCTTGTCTTCCAGATCTCCCTCTTAGTTGCCTATCAACCCTTCTAGAGTCATGTCTTTCGGTACCTACAATTGCTAAACCTCCATTAGACTTAACAATTTCATTAATTTTAATATCTGTACCCCTTCCAGCCATGTTAGTGGCAATTGTCACGATTCCTGCGTTACCTGCCTCAGTAACAATATCTGCTTCTTTTTTATGAAGTTTAGCATTTAAAACATTATGTTTAATTTTTTTAATTGTTAACATTCTTGCTAATAATTCAGAAATTTCAACGGAAGTTGTTCCAATTAAAACAGGCCTTCCTTCATCGGATATTTTAGTTACATGTTCAATTACTGCATTATATTTTTCCCGTTTAGTTTTATAAATCAAATCATTTTCATCTTTTCTTGAAATTGGTCTGTTTGTAGGAATCTCTATAACATCTAATTTGTAAATATCCCAGAATTCACCAGCTTCAGTTATTGCTGTTCCAGTCATTCCAGAAAGTTTCTTGTACATCCTGAAATAATTTTGAAGAGTAACAGAAGCGAAAGTTTGAGTTGCATCTTCAATTTTTACATTTTCCTTAGCTTCAATAGCCTGATGGAGACCGTCTGAATAACGTCTCCCATCCATTATTCTACCGGTCTGTTCATCAACAATTTTCACTTTATTATCCATTATTACATATTCTGTATCCTTTTCAAATAAAGTATAGGCTTTTAATAATTGATTTATTGTATGTATTCTTTCACTTTTTATTCCGAAATCATTATATATTTTTTCCTTTTCCTCAACTTCTTTATCTATATCTAAATTTTGATTTTCAATTTCAGCTATCTCAGTTGATAAATCTGGAAGAATGAAAAAATTTGAATCTTGGTTTTCAGCTGATAAACTATCAATACCTTTGTCTGTCAATTCTATTTGATTATTTTTTTCATCAATAACAAAGAAAAGATCAATATCAACTTTTGGCATTTCTCTATTATTATCTTGCATATAAAAATTTTCAGTTTTTTGTAATAACTGTTTTACACCTTCTTCACTCAAAAATTTAATTAAAGCAGAATTTTTAGGTAGTCCCCTAAAAACTTGTAATAGATAAAATCCTCCATCATCTTTGTTTCCCTCTAAAATTAGTTTTTTAGCTTTAGAAAGAACTTGTGTAATTAATTGTTTTTGTTTTTGAACAATGGAATTTATTTTTGGTTTCAGTTCATTAAATTCATGAATGTCTCCCTTTGGAACAGGTCCTGAAATTATTAGTGGTGTTCTAGCATCATCAATTAACACTGAGTCTACTTCATCTACTATTGCATAGTTATGTTTTTTTTGAACTAAATCTGAGGATTTGTGAGCCATATTATCTCTCAAATAATCAAAGCCAAACTCATTATTTGTTCCATATGTAATATCTGATTCATAGGCTTTTTTTCTTCCTTCAGAATTTGGACTGTAGTGATCAATACAATCTATGGTAAGTCCGTGAAACTCAAATATTGGTGCCATCCAAGCACTATCTCTTTTAGCTAGATAATCATTCACTGTAACAAGATGGACACCATTTCCAGTCAAAGCATTTAAATAAACTGGAAGAGTTGCAACAAGCGTTTTCCCTTCACCTGTCTGCATCTCCGCAATTTTTCCACGATGAAGAGCAATTCCTCCAATTAATTGCACGTCATAATGTACCATATCCCAAGTAACTTCTTTTCCTGCGGCATCCCACCTGTTTGACCATATTGAATTTGGACCTTCGATTGAAACATATTGTTTCAATTTTGAGAAATGCATATCGGAGTCAGTAGATTTTACAGAGAGGGTAGAGTTTTCTTTAAACCTTTTAGCTGTCTCTTTGACAACAGCAAAAGCCTCTGGTAAAATTTCATTTAACTTTTCTTCAACTTTTAATTCAGAAGATTCATTTATTTTATCAATTTCTTGATAAAGTTTCTCTTTTTCATCAATATTTTCAGAGGAATTTATTTTAGATTTTACATTTTCTATTGCATTATTAAATGGTTGTCTAACTGCTGCAATTTGTTTTTTAAATTCAATTGTCTTATTTCTAAGTTCATTATGATTTAGCGAAATCAACTCAGATTCATAACTTAAAATATCCTTAACTATAGATTCGACTTCTTTTAAATCTTTTTTTGATTTGTCTCCAACAAAAATATTTAATAAAGAATTTATAAAGCTCATTAGAATTGTTTGATTAATATCAAATTTAAGTAAAAAAAAAGCCTCCTAAGAGACTTTGTTAAAGTTTTTAACTGAACTAATACTCATCTTCATTCCACAAGTAATCTTCATCAGTAGGGTAGTCAGGCCAAATTTCTAAAATAGATTCATACACATCACCTTCCTCTTCCTCTATTTCTTGTAAATTCTCAACAACTTCAAGCGGAGCACCTGTTCTTATTGAAAAATCAATTAATTCATCTTTGTTTGCAGGCCATGGTGCATCACTTAAATAAGAGGCTAATTCTAATGTCCAGTACATAATTATTAATTATAAATATTTGCAAAAATAATTTTTTAATCCAATCATGCAATATTTTAACTAAAAATTTAATATTTTTTTTTCTTGCTAAATGAAAATAGTAAAATTATAATGAAAAAAAACAAAGAAAAACGATAAATAATATCGCCGTACTTCACGTAAAAAGTTATATGATTAGATAGGCCTATGTTTCCATTTAGGGTCCCTCTTTTATTGTATTCAAGCTTTTTAATTATTTCTCCTTTTTTATTTATGATGGCAGATGATCCAGTATTTGCACTTCTAGCTATACTTCTTCTTGTTTCTATAGATCTTATTTTAGCATAACTTAAGTGTTGTTTATAGCCTTGTGATTCGCTCCACCAGCCGTCATTAGTAATTATTGCTAAGAATTGCGCTCCATTTCTAACGTATTGTGTCACGTATTCTCCATAAACGGATTCATAGCATATTATAGGAGCTACTTTAGTACCATTATTCAATTTAAAGATTTCTCTTTTATCTTGTGTTGCTCTAGTACTTACGGTTCCTCCAAGGTTCAATAGAGTATTTCCTAACAAAGGTTCTAAAATATTTTTGTAAGGCATGTTTTCTACCCCTACAACTAATTTTGATTTATGATAAATTTGTGGTTTTTGATTGCTGGACATTAAAAAACTACTATTGTAAACATCAATCCAAACACTATCCTTAATTAAATTTGAAGATTTGGTTTTGTTTTTTGAAGAATAATAAAGTTTATAAAACTGAATTCCTGATAATAAATTTGGATTGTTTTTTTTATTTAAATAGTCTTTTAATATAATTAAAAATGGATTTTCTTCAAATTTATTAATGGGATAACCTGGGCTTTCTGAAAAATATGTCTCTGGTGCAATAATTATTTCAAATGAATCATTGTTTGAATTAACTAATTTTTTAAAATCTTCAATAATTGATATGTTAGTTTTCCCATACTTTTCTTTGTAGGGGTCAATATTTGGCTGTATTATTGAAGCTTTTATATAATTATCACTTTCATTTTGATTATTAAAAATTAACATTGATATTAATACAGGAATTGACAATGATAAAATAGAATAGGACAAGAATTTATTATCAATTTTATGATTTTCTTTCCATAACTGGAATAATATAAAAAAAAGATAATTTACAATTAATACCCAAAGTGTTCCTCCGAAAACCCCTGTATATTCATACCATTGAATCCATAATATTTTTTCAGAAAAAACATTTCCAAGATTAAGCCAAGGCCATGAAAAATCCCAGTTTAAATGAAATTTTTCAAAAACTATCCATGCAGACAGCCAATAAATAACACTTAATTTATTTGTTAATTTTCTAGAGACAAAACTGTAACTGGTAAAAACAGTAGCCATTAGTAAGCTGTTTACAATGATTGCAAATGACATTCCAAAAAAAGTAGAGTAAACCAACCACCAAGTAGCTATAGAATTCCATATGAAAAACGATAAATAAGAAAATAAAAATATTTTAATTAATGATTCTTTTCTTATAATTTTTTCTAAAAATAATAATGGAACAAAACTTATAAAAATTAGAATAGTAAATCCATAGGTTGGCCACGATAGGCCAAGTAATAAACCTGACAAAATACTATATAAAAATTGTTTTTTTTTCAAATTATTAATTAATTAATTAAACAAACCAAGTTATAAAAAATAAAAAAAACATATTAATAAGTCTAATTTAATTTTATTATTATAAATTGTAATTTTAAAGAATGAAGTTACTTTCTTTTATACCAAATACCCTTACGTTTTTAAATCTTTTTTTTGGATGCATTGCGGTTTTTTATGGATTTAACGGAGATCTAAAATCTTTAGCAATCTTTGTTTTACTTGGAATGTTATGTGATTTTTTTGATGGATTTTTTGCCAGATTACTAAATGTTAAATCACAACTAGGAGTACAACTAGACTCTTTATCAGATCTTGTAACATTTGGATTGTCATCTTCAGTGGTTATTTTTATTCTATTGTCAAAGTCTTTATATGTAATCGAAAGTGATATAGATTCTCCCATTAGATTAATTCCTTACTTATCTTTTTTAATTACAATTGCTTCTTCCTATAGGTTGGCTAAGTTTAATTTAGATAGTAATGATTCATATTTTAAGGGATTACCAACACCAGCTAATGCTCTTTTAATTGTTTTTTTACCTTTTATGCTAGAAAATCAGTTTTTAAATCATTTTTATTATTTGTTAGAGAACACATTCTTTTTGATATTTATATTATTAATATCATCTTACCTTCTTATTTCTGATATTGAAATACCATCTTTAAAAATCAAAAGATTTTTTTCTAAAAAAAATAAATTTTTATATCTTTTTTTGATTATTTCAACTAGTTTACTGATTGGATTTAAATTAGCAGCTTTCCCAATAATTATAGTAGTTTATGTGTTTTTGGGTTTATTAAGAATTAAATTCTAAATTTTTTTTCCTAAACTCAAAATTTTGACCCAAATAAAGTTTTCTAACCATTTCATCTTTTGCAAGATCTTCTGGTTTTCCTGCTTTTAAAATGTTTCCCTCAAACATTAAATATGTTCTATCAGTTATAGCTAAAGTTTCTTGAACATTATGGTCAGTTATTAATATTCCAATATTTTTCTTTTTTAAGTGTGAAACAATTTTTTGAATATCTTCAACAGCAATAGGGTCAACTCCAGCAAAAGGTTCGTCTAATAGAACAAATTTTGGATCAGTAGCTAAAGCTCTGGCAATTTCTGTTCTTCTTCTTTCACCACCAGAGAGAAGATCTCCTCTGTTTTTTCTAATTTTTTGTAAACCAAACTCTTCAATTAAATTTTCCATTTTATTTAATTGTTCTTCTTTAGATAAGCTAGTAAGTTCCAAAACAGCTTTAATATTTTCTTCTACTGAAAGTTTCCTGAAAACAGAGGGTTCTTGTGCTAAATATCCAATTCCTTTTTGGGCTCTTAAATACATCGGAAAAGTAGTGATATTATATTCATCAATTGAAATAGTACCACTTTCAGGTTTTATTAAACCTACTATCATATAAAATGAAGTAGTTTTTCCTGCACCATTTGGACCTAATAAACCAACTATTTCACCTTGATTTACTTCAATAGAGATATCATTGACAACTTTCCTTCCTTTATATGATTTAAATATGTTGTTCGCTTTTAATTTCATTTTAACTCTTATTTTTTTTCTCTTTTCTTAGTACGAATTTAGAAATATAAATACTTATTTGATACAATATAACTATTGGTATTGCAACTATTATTTGACTTGCAATATCAGGGGGGGTTATTATTGCTGAAAGTACTAAAACTATAACTAAAGCAAACTTTCTGTACTTCACCATTATTTCCGGGGTTACTAGTCCCACTTTGGTTAGAAAGTATATTATTATAGGTAATTCAAAAATCAACCCAGATGCTATTACAGATGCTCTTATTAACCCTACATAGCTGTCTAAATCAAAATCATTAAAAATTTCTGTACTGACACTGTAAGACCCTAAAAAGTTTATGGATAATGGTGTCACTATATAATATCCAAATAAGACTCCTAAAAAAAATAAAATTGATGAAATAAAAATGAAACCTCTAGCATTTTTTTTCTCATTGTTGTATAGTCCAGGGCTAATGAAACTCCAAAATTGATATATAACATATGGAAATGCAAGTATAAAGCCAGCGGTAATAGACATCCATATATGAGCTGAAAATTGGCCTGACATTGTTCTGCTTTGAATTCTAAAGGGCATTTCACTAATACAAAAACTTTCGTCTAAACCAATATTTTTAGATATTTTGCATAATAATTCATATGTAAAAAAATCTATATTTTTTGGTCCAAAAAGAACCTGATTAAATATAAAATCTTTTGCTATAAAAGCTATGCTTGCAGCAATTAGAACTGCAAATACAGATCTAATTAAATGCCACCTTAAATCCTCAAGATGATCAAGAAAAGACATTTCATCAATCTTTGAATTTTTCATTAGGAAATACCTTCGTTTAAAATATTGTGGAGGTGAATAATACCCAAGTAATTATTTTTATCCTCAACTATTAGTTGGGTTATTTTATTTTTATTCATTAATTTTAATGCTTCTGAAGCTAGAATTTCTGAATTTATTTTTTTCGGAGATGAACTCATTAAATCTGATGCTTTTACCGATTTTGAATCACTGTTTTTAGAAAAAAACCTCCTCAGATCTCCGTCAGTTATTATTCCAACAGCCAAACCATTTTTTAAAACAGCTGTTGCTCCTAACATTTTTTTTGAGATTTCATCTACAATATTTTTAAAACTTTCATCGAAATCAACTTCTGGTTTTAGATTTTTGCTCAATAAATCTTTAACCCTTAAATGAAGTTTTTTTCCCAAGGAGCCACCTGGATGAAATTTAGCGAAATCATTTTCTTTAAACCCCTTCATTTCGGAAAGACATATTGCCAAAGCGTCGCCGATTACAAGTTGTGCAGTTGTACTAGTAGTAGGAGCTAAATTATTAGGGCAAGCTTCTTTTTTAATAAAGCTATTAAGAAAAAAGTCACAATTATTAACTAAAAAAGAATTTTTTTCCGATGATATAGCTACAAGTTTAATTCCTGTGTTCTTTAAAAATGGTAAAAGATCTTTGATTTCACTTGTATTTCCACTCTTTGAAATCAATACAACAACATCATTGTCTTGAATTATTCCTAAATCTCCATGAACAGCTTCAGCAGCATGCATGAAAATTGAAGGAGTACCAGTTGAATTTAAGGTAGCAACTATTTTCATTCCTATTATTGCACTCTTGCCAATACCACTTACTATAACTCTTCCTTTGATAGAATGTATAAACTCAACAGTATTTTTAAAATCTTCATTTATAAAATTTGTTAATTGTAGAATAGACTGACCTTGATTGTTTATACTGTTTTTGGCAGTTTTAATTATGTCAAATTTTGAATCCAAAATAGTTTTTTTAATAATCTTTAAATGGTATATTTAAAAGACAAAGGTACAAAATACCTTTTTAAAGACAGAAAATGAAGTTAGATTTAGATTTAGAAAAAGAATTAAAATTTTTATTTGGTTTTTCCAAATTTAAAGGGGAGCAAAAACAAATAATTCTAAATATCCTAAATAAAAAAAGTGCAATGGTTATTATGCCAACTGGCGCTGGTAAATCATTGTGTTTTCAGCTTCCAGCTCTGCTTTCTGAGGGCACAGCATTAGTTGTTTCTCCTCTTATTGCTTTAATGAAAAATCAAGTTGATGTTATCAGGGGAATATCCTCAAATGATGGAATTGCTCATGTTCTAAATTCTTCTTTAAATAATACTCAAATTCAAAATGTTAAAAATGATATTTCCTCAGGAATTACAAAGTTATTGTATGTCGCTCCAGAATCATTGGCAAAAAAAAGTTATATTGAGTTTTTAAGCAAATCAAAAATTTCTTTTTTAGCTGTTGATGAAGCTCATTGTATATCTGAATGGGGTCATGATTTTAGACCAGAATACAGAAATTTAAATACTATTATAAAAAAAATTAAAAAAGATATTCCAATAATAGCATTAACAGCAACGGCAACCCCAAAAGTAAAAGACGATATTATTAAAAATTTAGGCATAAATAAAGCCAAATTATTCAATGCATCTTTTAATAGACCTAATCTTTTTTACGAAGTACGTAAAAAAACTAGTGAAATTAATAAGGAGATTATTTTTTTTATAAAAAAAAGAGAAAACAAATCAGGTATTATATATTGTTTATCGAGGAAGAGTGTTAATGAATTATCAGAATTTCTTCAAGTAAATGGGGTTAACGCACTTCCTTATCATGCTGGTCTAGAGCCTAAAGTTAGGGTTAAGAATCAGGACATGTTTCTCATGGAAGAATGTGATGTTATTGTTGCTACAATTGCTTTTGGGATGGGTATTGACAAACCTGATGTTAGATTTGTTATCCATTATGATATTCCTAAAAGTTTAGAAAGTTATTATCAGGAAACTGGAAGAGCTGGTCGGGACGGAGGTGAAGGACATTGTTTAGCCTTCTATTCTTACAAGGATATTGAAAAATTAGAAAAATTTATGTCTGGAAAACCATTAGCTGAGCAGGAACAAAATTATACTCTTTTAGATGAAATGGCTGCATATTCAGAAACATCTATGTCTAGAAGAAAGTTTTTGCTTAATTATTTTGGAGAGGAGTACGATGAAATTAATGGAGAGGGAGCTAATATGGATGATAATATGAGAACACCAAAAGCTAAAATCAAAGTTAACAATCAGGTTTTAACTTTAATAAATTTAATTGTTGAAACTAAAGAACAATATAGAATAAAAGAATTAGTAGGGTGTTTAGTTGGAAATGAAACCAATCTCTTAAGATCTCATAACATTAAACAAAATAAGTTTTTTGGAATTGGTAAAGATCATGAAGATGTTTTTTGGAATTCATTAATTAGACATATGCTTGTTAATGGGATGTTATCAAAGGTAATTGAGTCTTATGGAATTATAAAATTAAATGAAAGTTCAATGAATTATTTAATTAATCCAAAGGATTTTTACATTACAGAAAATCATAATTATTCTGAATCAAATAATTTATTAAAACAATCTAATTCTTCAAAAAAAAGCATATTTGATAAAGTTTTATTTTCAATTTTGATTGCAGAAAGAAAAAAAATGGCAAAGTCAAAAGGAATTCCACCATATGCTATTTTTCAAGAATCATCTATTGAGGAAATGGCTATCAAATACCCAGTTTCTATTAATGAATTAAAGAATATTATTGGAGTAGGTGAAGGAAAAGCTATTAAATTTGGAGGATCTTTTGTGATTTTAATAAATGAATATGTAGAAGAAAATAATATTGTGAGACCAGATGATTTAATAGTTAAAACTACTGGGATCAACTCAGCTTTAAAATTATTTATTATTCAGAGTATAGATAGGAAACTTCAGCCAATTGATATTGCAGACTCAAAAGGAATTGAATTAGCTGATCTTATAAAAGAACTTGAAACAATAGTATTTTCAGGTACTAAATTGAATATTAATTATATGATTGATGAAATTTTTGATGAAGATCAGCAAGAAGAGTTATATGATTATTTTATAGATTCGGAGTCTGACGATATAAATATTGCAATTGATGAATTTGATGGAGATTATGAAGAATTAGATCTTAAATTGTATCGAATAAAATTTATTAATGATGTTTCTAATTAAATCTAATTTCTTTCAAATTTAAAACCTTTAACCTATATTGCGCCTTTTTTAAAATCAATCCTAATTAAAGTTTATGAACGAAGGTATATATGCGAAAATCAACACTAATATTGGCGATATAATAATATTATTACACTACAAATTAACACCAGGTACAGTTGCTAATTTTGTAGGTTTGTGTGATGGTGAAATTGATAATACTTTTAGATCAAAAAATAAATCTTTTTATGATGGTCTAAATTTTCACAGAGTTATACCAGACTTCATGGTTCAAGCAGGTTGTCCACAAGGTACTGGAATGGGTGATCCAGGCTATAAATTTGATGATGAATTCCATCCTGATTTAAAACATAATAAAGCCGGTATTCTATCAATGGCAAATTCAGGTAAAGCAACTAATGGAAGCCAATTCTTTATTACTCATGTTCCTACAGATTGGTTAGATAATAAACATACTGTTTTTGGAGAAGTTGTTGAGGGACAGGAAATTGTAAATCAAATCAAGCAGGAGGATGTTATGAACTCAATTAAAATTTTAAGATTTGGAAAAGAAGCCAAAGAATGGAATGCTGTTGATAATTTTAATGAATTTAAAAAAAAGAAGCAAAAACAATTAGAAAAATTAATTTCTAAAGAAAATCAGATTATTGAAGAAATTTCTAAAGGATTTAAAGAAACAAAATCTGGACTTAAATATAAGATATTAGATAATGGTAATGGAGAAAAACCTATTTCTGGAGATTTAGTAAAAGTTCATTACAAAGGGCAATTATTGGATCAAACTGTATTTGACTCCTCATATAAAAGAAATCAACCAATTGAATTTCAAGTTGGAATTGGTCAGGTAATTTCTGGTTGGGATGAAGGAATATTATTACTAAATAGGGGAGATAAGGCTAGATTTATAATCCCTTCAGATTTGGCTTATGGAGAAAATGGTGCAGGGGGAGTAATACCTCCAAATGCTACTTTAATATTTGAATTAGAACTGATTTAATTGATCCATTTAATATTACATCCTATACTTGGTTTTTGATTGATAGTTATTTTTTTTGAAGATAAAATACAATTGAAAACATATCTTATATCACTTCCATTTACTGGTAAATTATTTCCAGGTCTCGAATCATCTAATTGTCCTCTGTAAACTAATTGTTTTTTTTCATCAAAAATATAAAAATCTGGAGTACATGCTGCATCATAATCTTTAGCAACTTCTTGAGTTTTATCATATAAATAGGGAAATATATATTTTTCTTTTTCTACAGTTTCACTCATTTTTTCAGGTGAATCTTCAGGATATTTTGACACATCATTACTTGAGATAGCTATAAATGAAATTCCTTTATTTTGATATTCATTTGCAATTTTCACAATTTCTTTGTTAACATGAATAACAAAAGGACAATGATTACATATAAACATTATAAGTGTACATTTTTTACCAAAAATATTTTTTGATTTTAATATTTGTTTTGAGTTTGTATCGTAAAGTTCAAAAGAAGGTGCTTTAAATCCTATTGGAACCATATTTGAAGGAGTTCTTGCCATTTTTTTATATTTTTCTCAAATTTAAATTGAATTTTCCATAAATTACCTATTATTAAAAATTTATGATTGATATTATTTATTTTTTTGAAAACATTTCCTCACTTCACAGATCAATAATTTTAATTGGAGGTATTACCTTTTTCTGGTCTATTGAATCAATAATTCCTCTGTTTAAGTTTAATTATAAAAAACTCAAACATGCAATTCCTAATTTATTTTTTACTTTAACTACAATTGTTGTTAATTTTTCTCTTGCCTTTTTATTATTAACTTCGGCAGATTGGGTGACTGCTAATAATTTTGGTATTTTGAATTACTTTGAAATTCCTTTCTTAATTAATGTATTGTTAGGAGTTTTTTTGTTGGATTTGATTGGGGCTTATTTGCCTCACTATATTCAGCACAAAGTTAAGTTTTTATGGAGAATTCATTTGGTACATCATTCTGATCATAACGTTGATACAACAACAGCTAATAGACACCATCCATTAGAAAGTATAATTCGATTTGCTTTCACTTTATTGGGAGTTTTAATACTGGGAACATCAATTGGTGTGGTCTTTTTATATCAATCTATTTCATTAATTTTATCACAGTTTAATCATGCTAATATTAAACTCCCATTAAATCTTGATAATGTTTTAAGTTTTATAATAGTATCACCTGATATGCACAAAGTTCATCACCATTATGTTATGCCGTATACTGATTCTAATTATGGAAATATATTTTCTTTTTGGGATAGACTTTTCGGTACCCATATGAGTCTAGAACCCTCCAAAATTATTTACGGAGTTGACACCTTTTTTAATAAAGAAGAAAATCAAAAAATAAACAGTTTGCTTTATAGACCTTTTGAAAAACCAAAATCGAAATCTAAAAAATAATTTACATTAATTTAGAAAAGAATATCGCATTCATCATTAGCTTGTTGGTTCCATACCAAAAGGCTCTAAAATTTGTATTGTCTGTGAAAACAGTTACTTTTCCTTTCTTCAAATTATAAACTGCAAATGGTCTAGAGTTTTTTATAGATTTTAAATTTTCTTTTGAAATATAACCGCTAATGAGTGGACTCTCCGAATATTTTATAGGATTGTTGTATCCAATCGAATCATTTTTGATGTAAATATTTGTATTTCTAAAAATAGATAGTCTATTGTCATAACCATAACTAATTGGGTGAGATTTATCTAAGTCCACATTGAAAATAGCACCGCTAGTTAATTGAGACCCAAAATGATTGTTTATGTCTTTGAATTTCAAACCTTTAGTGGAGGCTTTATTTTGATTTAATTGAAGTTTGATAAAATCATTTTTTATTAGCCAATTTATTGAGTTTCTAAATCCAATAATATTTCCACCATTTTCAACCCATTTTTTTAATTTTTCAGTTTTTTTAATATCAAAATCATACCTGCCATTAACCATAATAATTGTACTATATTTTGACAGATTGTAATTTAAGAGATTAGATTTTTTGATTTTAGTAATTGGCATTTTATATCTAGTATCTAATAAATGCCAAATTTCTCCAGCATCATAACTATTTACTCCATCTCCAACTATTAATGCAACATTCGGCTTGGATACGTTAATAAAATCATTACTTCCAAAGTCAATACCTTTGGTGTAGCTCGAATTATATCCATAAAAATTAATTCCACTTTCTTCACTTAAGAATTCCAGTTTTTTATTAATTTCTAAAGCATTTAAATTTTGATTTGAAAGAGAAATTAATAATGTCCCATAATCAAAGTTTTTCGAACCTATAGAAAACGGTTGAGTTCCAACTTTCACTCTTATTCCTGATTTGAGTAATTCAAACAATATTTTTGGGGAGTAATAGTCATCCCAAGAAAATAAATAAGCATAATTATTCTTATTTATAACACTGCCATTTGGCTTCTTGTAAATTAAATTTTCTGTTACCTTTTTTGTTGAGTAGTTAGTGTAATCTAAATTGAAAGAATGTAAAAAGGACCAGGCAGAAACATCATAGAAAAGGCTGTCTTTAAATTTTGTTCTTTTTTCAAACATTGCCTCTATTAATCTTATTTTATTTTGATTTTTTGGTATTAAAATTGAATTTTCAGCTTTGTAGGATACGTTATTAACTACGACATCTTTTGATAATTTTTTCGTTAAAATTTTATGTTTTTTTAAAATTTTATAAAACTCAAATAGTTTAGATTTGTCTCTTTTGTCAGTAATTAAATAGTATTTATTTTTTAGACTTAAAGCCTCTTTTTTGGAGTTTTTAAAAAAATCATATTGATAAGAAAGTATAGAGTCTTTCATTTTGATAGACGCCTCTAAAGTTGAAAGTGATACAGTTAATTGATTTTTGATAGTAAAAGGAAATGACAATGGACCATTTACACTTTCTTGTAAATGCCCCCTTGAACTACCTTGTTCAAATAAAATGCCAATACTGCCATTAATATCTGGAAATGTTGATCCTTTTCCATAATAAAAATCATCATAATCCTCTTCACTGTAAAATAATGATCCAATTTCGCTAAGATTTTTTGCATGAAATTTTCCAATTTCCTCAGTCAAAATTTGATTTTTTTTAGGCGTTAAAGGATTTACTCTTGAGGGAATTCCTGGTTGATAAAAAAAAGTAGAATTAGTTCCCATTTCATGATGATCAGTTAAAATATTTGGTGACCAATTGTGAAAAGTTTTTATTCTTACTTCAGATTCTGGTAATTGGACAGGTAGCCAATCACGGTTCATATCAAACCAATAATGATTAGTTCTTCCTCTCGGCCAATTTTCATCAAATTCACGATCATTACTATCTGGGTTTAGGATTTCACCTTTATTTGTATTTGCCCAATGAGCAAATCTTTGTAATCCATCGGGATTCATTGAAGGATCCAACAAAATAATACTTTTGTCAAGCGAATTCAAAAGTTCTTTGTTGTTTGATGCAGCAAGATGGTAAGCATAAAGCATAGCAGCATTACTTCCACTAGGTTCGTTACCGTGTATAGAGTAACCTTGATAAATTACAATAGGCATTTCACTAAAATCATCAATAATTTTCGTTGAATTTAAACTTAGATGCTCCTTTCTAATAGATTCTAGATTTTGATGATTTTTTTTTGATGTAATAATTAAAAGAATCAATGGTCTTCCCTCGTATGTCTCCCCTCTGTTAATTAATGTAATTCTGTCAGAAGAATTAGCTAAAGCAAACATGTATTGAACTAAACGATCATGACTTATATGCGAAGATCCTATTTCTTTATTTCCTAAAGTGAAATTGCTAGGTTTGGGAATATTTTGGTTATATGTATCATGATTTTTTAAAAAATAATTTAAATCATAATTTGTTTGAGAAAATGATATTAAACTAATAAGTAGCAGTAAATAGTTTAATAGTTTCATAAAAAATTAAATATTATATGTCGTCAAAATCGACATCTGTAAAATTTTCTTTAGATTCCGTATTGTCTTCGTTTGATTTTGTTTTGTGGTCTTCTTTTACAAAATCTTTCTGATGTCTTTCACTGATTACTTCTAAACCTTTTTCATCAATAATATATTTTGTCATTTCTTTAAGAAGTTCATTAAACCCTTCAAAATCTTCTTTATATAAATATATCTTATGTTTCTTGAAATAAAAACTACCATCTTCATTGGTAAATTTTTTGCTTTCGGAAATGGTTAAATAGTAATCACCAGCTTTGGTAGACCTAACGTCGAAAAAGTAAGTTCTTCTTCCGGCTCTAAGAATTTTTGAGTAAATATCTTCAGCCTCATTATATTTTCTTTCTTCCATCTTATTATTAGTTTAATATCCAAAAATGAAGAAAAAAAATAAACTCACCAAATAAATAATTTCTTTTATTTGCTTTGTTTCAGTTGAGTCTTAGAGTAGTATCCATTATTTTTAATCAAATCCTTATGAGAGCCGTGTTCTAAAACTTTACCATTTTCCAGAACTAAAATTTTATCACAGTTTTTGGCAGAAGAAATTCTATGTGTAGCCATAATTAATGTTATGTCTTCACTAATTTTATTTATGTTTGATAGTATTTTTTCCTCTGTCTCAGTGTCAACAGCGGAAAGACTGTCATCCATTATTAGTATTTTGGGTTTTTTAATTATAGCTCTTGCAATAGCTAATCTTTGTTTTTGACCTCCTGATAAATTAACACCCCGTTCACCAAGTAATGTTTCATATCCATTTTTAAAAAAATCTATATCATTTGATAAACAAGCATTTATAGCTGCATTTTCAACCTCATTTTTAGACGCCTTCTCTTTTCCAAACTTAATATTTCTTTCAATAGTTTCTGAAAATAAAAAAGTTGATTGAGGAACATATCCAATTGAATTTCTTAATTCCTCAATATTTATATCTTGAATATTATGATTGTCAATCAAAATGCTACCGTTATTTGGGTCATATATTCTGCAAATTAGTTCGAGAAGCGTAGTTTTTCCTGAACCTATATCACCCATAATTGCTAATGACTTTCCTTTTTCAATAGAGAATGAAATATTTTTACAAGCTTTTATTTTTGTTTCAGGATAAATAAAGTCAATATTTTTAAATTCAATTTTACCATAAATATTTGTTTTATTTTCTGAATTATTAATTATTGAAGATTTAGTGTTTAAGAATTCATTAATTCTTTTTTGGGATGCTTCAGCTTGTTGAACAATTGAAGTTACCCAACCAACTGTAGCAACAGGCCATGTTAACATGTTCACATAAATAATAAACTCAGCTAATACACCTAATTCAATTTCATTGTTCATATATTGTCGTCCTCCAATAAATACTACTAAAATGTTACTGATACCAATTAATAAAATCATTAATGGAAAAAACCAAGCTTGAATTTTCACTAAAGACATGTTTTTTTCTCTGCTATTATCTGCTAATTTATTTAATTGTTTATTTATGTTTTCTTCTACAGTATATGTTTTGATTATTTTTACACCACTAAATGATTCTTGAGTATATGTGGTAAGTTTTGATAAATATTCTTGAACTATTTTACTTTTAAGATTGATAATAATACTTATTTTATAAATTATAAAAGAAAGAATTGGGAGTGGAATTAATGTATACATGGTAAGCTCTGGAGCCACACTAATCATGTAAGATATAACTATTGTAAATAAAGAGATAGTATTTATTGTGTACATAATAGCAGGACCTATATACATTCTTACTTTACTTACATCTTCACTTATTCTGTTCATCAGATCCCCAGTCCTGGTATTTTTGTAAAAATCAAAGCTAAGAGATTGGTATTTTTTATAAATTTCATTTTTTAAGTCAAACTCAATAAATCTCGAAACGTTAATAAGCATTTGTCTCATTATAAAGGTAAAAACACCAGCTATGATAGCTGAACCAACAATCATTAAAATGTTGATTATTAGTTTTTCTTTAACAATCTCTAATTCTATGGATGATGAGAAAAGATAATTTTCTATAATTGTTATTGAATTTCCAATTAAATTTGGGGCAACTAATGCAAATATTCTAGCAATAATTGTAATAAATATTCCCGTAATTATTTTTACTTTATATTTAAGTAAATACTTATTTAAGTGTTTTAATTCAACCATTGATAATTAAAGATTCAAATATACATTATTGAGGTTTTAATTCTTTATTGAATTCATGCCTTTTTATAAAAAATAAATTTATTTTTACAGATTATTTATTAAAGTTCTTTTAAAATGTTAAATAGACGTCAATTGAGGTTAAAAGTTATGGAAGTTATTTACGCTTTTGATAAGTCAATTGAAAAAGATATAGATTTTCAGTTAAATTATTTTTTAAACTCCAATAAAAATTTTTATCGTTTGTATATAACTGTTTTTTCAGTTTTTCATAGTTTATACAGTTATTCCAATAGTCTAAATTCACAAAACTCAAAAAAATTTTTAATCAATAAATCTGATAAATTCTCTTTAAAACTTTCAAACAATTTATTTTTAAAAAAAATTTTTCATGATAAGGTGTTAACATATCAAATAGACCATTTAAAAATTGATGTATTCGATACTCATCCTGAATATTTGACTTCTTTATGGAAAAAAATAATTTCAAGTGAATTGTTTTTGAATTATTTAAACATGGAAAAACCTTCATTTGAGGATGATAAATTACTGATATTAAGTTTATTTAAAAAAATCATTGTTTTAGATGATAAACTCTATGAGTTTTATGAGGACTCAGAAATATCATGGATAAATGATCTACCATTAGTTAATAGTCTAGTTTTAAATGCTTTGAAAAAAATACAAAAGTTATCTCGAAAATCTACTTTAAATGATAAGATTTACAAAAACAAAGAAGACGCTGAGTTTGGTGTTAAATTAATTCAAGAAGTAATTTCAAATAAAGTCATGTTAAAAGCGGAGATAGATAAGTTAACGTCAAATTGGGATAATGAAAGAATCGCACAAATAGATTTGATTTTATTACAAATGTGTTTAGCAGAATTTTTATTTTTTGAATCTATTCCAGTTAAGGTTTCTATTAACGAATACCTAGAACTGGCAAAGGAATATTCGAGTCCAAAAAGTAATGTTTTTATTAATGGAGTTATGGATGCTGTTTCTAAGCAATTAACTAAAGATGGAAGGATAAATAAAAACCGAAGAGGTTTACAATAATTCACTATTTTTGTTTGAATATAAATATTTTAACTATGAATAATTTATCTGCTAAATCAACTATTATTTCTTTTTTAATTCCTTTTTTCATCGCTTTCACAATAACTTCTTGTGATACTGCTCCATCAAAAAAAATTAAAGCTGAAAATGTGGAGTCGTCGAAAGAAAGAATTAATTCTGTTCTTGAATATCCAAATATTGAATTTGATAAAACAAATCACGATTTTGGTGAAATTAAAGATGGGGATATTGTTGAAACTGTTTTTACATTTACTAACTCAGGAGACTCTGATTTAAAAATACTTAATGCCTCAGGAAGCTGTGGTTGTACAGTCCCAGAATATCCAAGAGATACGCCAATAAAACCAGGTGAGTCCAGTACTATAAAAGTTAAATTTGATTCTTCAAATAAGCCAGGAATGCAAAGAAAAACAGTAACTCTTGTGACTAACACTTCAAAAGGGAAAGAGTTGTTGAACATTAAAGCATTTGTTTTACCAAAAAACTAGTAAACATGGACAGTTCTTTCAATTCAATGCCCTTAATTTTAATGCTAATAGGTTTTTTCTTTTTAATGATTTACCCTCAAATGAGACGACAAAAAAAGGAAAAGAAGTTTTTATCAGCATTAAAAGTTGGAACACGAGTAGTTACTAAAAGTGGGCTCCATGGAAAAATAGTAGAAATTAAAGACGGAAGCGAAACATGTGTAATAGAAACAATGGCTGGCAAAATTAGATATGAAATTTCTGCAATTTCTTTGGAAATGAGTAATAAGTTGACCAAAAAGTAGTGAGTAATTTTATTTAACTACATGTATAAAAAACTGTTAAGACCCATTCTTTTTAATATTGATCCGGAAAAAACTCATGATCTAATATTTTTTTTAACAGGTTTAATTTTTAAAATTCCTTTATCTCACTTTCTAATTTCAAAGTTTTTTTGTTTAAAAAGCCCGAGCCTTGAAACAGAATTATTTGGAATAAAGTTCCCAAACCCTGTTGGACTGGCTGCAGGTTTTGATAAAAATGCAAAGCTATACAAAGAGTTTTCATCTTTTGGCTTCGGTTTTATTGAAATAGGTACAGTAACCCCTAAACCTCAGGATGGAAACCCAAAAAAAAGATTGTTCAGGTTAACTCAAGATGAAGCAATAATTAATAGGATGGGTTTTAATAATATTGGGGTTGACAGGGTTGTAGATAGATTGAAATCGAACAAAAATGTCGTAATTGGAGGAAATATTGGAAAAAACAAGAAAACTTTGATGAGCGATGTTATACAGGATTATTTGATTTCTTTTGAAAAATTATTTCCCTACGTTGATTATTTTGCTGTAAATGTAAGTTCACCAAACACAGAAAATCTAAGAGATTTACAACACAAGAAAACCTTAAAAACCCTATTATTAGCTATTCAACAAAAAAATAATTCATATCATAAAAAAAAACCAGTTTTATTAAAAATTGCACCTGATTTATCAAACTCTGAACTTTTAGATATAATTGATGTAGTAAAAGAAACTTCGGTTGATGGAATTATAGCAACTAACACTACACTTGCGAGAGAAAATTTAAATTCCTCAAAATTTCTTACTGAGCAAAGCGGTGGTTTAAGTGGAAAACCAATTTCTAACAAGTCCAATGAAGTCATAAAGTTTTTGCACGAAAAAAGTAATGGTTCCATTCCTATAATTGGGGTTGGTGGAATTATGAACCCTAAAGATGCTGTCGATAAGCTAAGGGCAGGTGCAAGTTTAATTCAACTATATTCAGGATTTGTTTATAGTGGTCCAAGTATTGTTAAGCAAATAAATAAATCAATATCAGATTATAGATTGAATAGGTAGATGTTTTTTTTTATATTTAAATTAAAATATTCACTTTGAAAAACATTGACAACTACGTTCCTAAAACATTAGAAGATTACAATAGACTATATTCTGAAAGCGTTATCAACCCTGAAACTTTTTGGGAAAAAATTGCTGAAACTTTTTTATGGAAAAAAAAATGGAATAATGTTCTTTCTTTTGATTTTAATAAACCAGAATTTAAGTGGTTTGAAGGAGCTAGCCTTAATATAACAGAGAATTGTTTAGATAGACATTTAGCTTATATTCCTGAACAAACGGCGATTTTATTTGAGCCTAATGATCCAAATCAAAAATCTGAAAAAATTAGTTACAGGGAATTACACAGGCGAGTTTGTGTTTTTGCTAATGTTTTGAAAAGTAAAAACATAAGAAAAGGAGACAGAGTATGTATTTATATGCCAATGGTTCCTGAATTAACTGTTGCTGTTTTAGCTTGTGCAAGAATTGGTGCAGTTCACTCTGTGGTATTTGCTGGTTTTTCATCAACTGCACTCGCTGCAAGAATTAACGACTCAGAATGCAAAGTTTTATTAACAGCTGATGGTAGTTTTAGAGGCTCTAAGGTTATTGATTTAAAATCAATAGTTGATGAAGCTTTATTGAAATGTGACTCGATTAAATCTACTATTGTATTAAAAAGAATTGCAAGTGATGTAAAGATGAACAATAATGAAACTTGGTGGCATAATGAAATTGAAGATGTATCTGATTATTGTGAAGCTGAAGAAATGGATTCTGAGGATATGTTATTTATATTATACACATCTGGTTCTACTGGAAAGCCAAAAGGAATGGTTCATTCATGTGGTGGATATATGATTTACTCATCTTATACTTTTTTAAATGTATTTCAGTACAAAACAAATGATATTTATTGGTGCACAGCTGATATTGGTTGGATTACTGGTCATAGTTATATTGTTTATGGTCCATTATTAGCTGGTGCAACTTCTGTAATGTTTGAAGGTGTTCCTTCGTATCCAGATTATTCTAGATTTTGGAACATAGTAGAAAAACATAAAATAACTCATTTTTATACTGCACCAACCGCCATTAGGGCATTGGCAAAACATCCTATTTCATTAGTTAAAAGTAATGATCTTTCATCTTTAAAAGTTCTTGGTACAGTTGGTGAGCCAATAAATGAGGAGGCTTGGAACTGGTACAATAAAAATATAGGTAAGTCAAAATGTCCAATTGTGGATACATGGTGGCAAACTGAAACAGGAGGAATAATGCTTACTTCTCTTGCTGGAGTCACCAATGATAAGCCTACATATGCTACTAAGCCAATGATTGGGATTCAACCTGTTTTATTAGACAAAGGTGGAAAAGAGATTAAAGAAAAAGAAAAAGAAGGAATTTTAGCTATTAAATATCCCTGGCCATCTATAGCTAGAACTATTTATGGAAATCACGACAGATATAAGAATGTGTATTTTACAGCTTATCCAGGTTATTATTTCCCCGGCGATGGAGCTCTTACGGATAGTGAAGGTAATTATAGAATAACAGGGAGAGTTGATGATGTAGTTATTGTTTCAGGACATAATTTAGGAACAGCACCAATTGAGGACGCTATAAATTTACATGAAAATGTTGTTGAAAGTGCAGTTGTGGGTTATCCGCATGATATAAAAGGTAACGCACTTAGAGCTTTTGTGATTTTATTGGATGAAAACAGTAATATTGATATGAAAAAAGAAATAAAAGAACAGATTTCAAAAACAATTGGTCCAATAGCAAAACCAGAAATTATTCAGATTGTTCCAGGTTTACCAAAGACAAGAAGTGGTAAAATAATGAGAAGAATTTTAAGGAAAATTGCATCGGGAGAAAAAGAAAATTTTGGCGATATTTCTACTTTGTTGAATCCTGAAATTGTAAAGCAAATATTAATTAAATCTTAATAGAATCTTAATTTTTCAATCAGTTTTGGTCATTAAGAAAATTAAATCAAAATAGCATAAACCCGCAGTCAATTAACATATATAATACAGTAAAGTTTGTTGCAATAACATATAAATTGTTAAAATTAGCCAGGCCTAAGCCAAATGCAGCAACCAAAAATTAATATATTTTTTTATTTAAAGTAACTAAAGTTTTCACCCGCTTTGATAGTTAGAAGGGTCTCGTATATAAGTTTAATAACATTTTCAACATCATCTTTTTGAACCATTTCAACAGTTGTATGCATATATCTCAATGGTAGTGATATTAGAGCAGAGGCAACCCCACCATTGCTATAGGCAAATGCATCAGTATCTGTACCTGTACTCCTTGACGATGCATGTCTTTGAAAAGGGATTTTGTTTTTTTTAGCAGTTTCTATAATTCTTTCTCTTAATTTATTTTGTATTGCTGGCGCGTATGAAATAACGGGACCCGCACCCATGGTGTTATCTCCTTGGGCTTTTTTGTTTATCATTGGAGTTGAGGTGTCATGACATACATCAGTAACAATAGCTAGATTAGGCTGAATTCTTTGAGTAATCATTTCAGCCCCTCTTAGTCCAATTTCTTCTTGAACAGAATTAGTGATATAAAGTCCAAATGGTAATTTCTTTTTATTTTCATTTAATAGTCTAGCTACCTCAGCAATCATAAAACCTCCAGCTCTATTATCAATTGCTCTACAAACAAACTTATCTTTATTTAAAACATGAAATTTATCCGGATAAGTAATTACACATCCGACATGAACACCCATTTTTTCAACTTCTTTTTTATTTTTTGCGCCAATATCAATAAATATTGTGTCCATTGAAGGTTGTTCTTCTTTTCCGGGCTTTCTAGTATGAATTGCTGGCCAACCAAAAACACCTTTAACAATTCCTTTTTTTGTATGGATGTCAACCCATTTTGATGGAGCTACCTGGTGGTCACTCCCACCATTTCTTATAACATAAATAAGTCCGTTTTCAGTAATATAATTAACATACCAAGAAATTTCGTCTGAATGCCCTTCAATAACAACTTTGAATTTTGCATCCGGATTAATTACACCAACTGCAGTCCCATAAGTATCTGTTATGAATTCATCAACATAAGGTTTTAAATAATCCATCCATATTTTTTGACCTTCCCATTCATAACCAGTGGGAGAGGGGTTGTTCAAATATTTTTCAAGGAATTTTAATGATTTGTTGTTAAGAATTTTTTTTAAGGACATGTTCAAATATTTTAAATCAAAAATACATAATTAGTTAATTATAATGGTGTAATTTTAAAAAATGAAAAATTTTTTTTTTCTTCTAACTTTTCTATATACTACATTATCATTATCTCAAGACATTGATGTTTTAATAATGGTAGAGGGAGATTCTATTGCTACCAAATCAATTGATTTAAAAGAAATAACGGTATATCCACCTTTAGACTTTTTAAGTATTGATGATAAAATTAAATATTATACCGTAAAGAGAAAAACATTGAAAGTATACCCTTATGCATTATTAGCATCAGAAAGATTACAAAAATTAAACAGTAGGCTTCCTTTAATTAAAACCAGATCTCAAAAAAAGAAATATACTAAAATTGTAGAAAGATTTATTGAAAAAGAATTTTCTAATGAGTTAAAGAAATTAACTAGAACCGAAGGTCAAATACTTGTTAAATTAGTTTATAGAGAAACTGGCGAAACTGTATTTGATTTAGTTAAAAGGTTAAGAAACGGACTTAGAGCTTTCTCTTACAACTCATTAGGAAAGCTTTTTGATATTTCAATAAAAACAGGATACGATCCTCAAAAAATTGAGGAAGACGCTATCATCGAAGATGTTTTAAAAAGAGCTTATGCTGATAAGTCAATAAAATTATCTTTAAAAGACATTGAAAATTAATTTTTTTTAAGTATATTATAAGAGGAAATTTCCTTGCCAAAATAAATAAAATTTTTTTTTATAATTAAAGTTTGTGAGATTGAAAAAGCAGTGTATATTTGCACTCGCATTACAAAAGTAGTAATCATAAAGTTCATTGAAAATATTGAGATAGACAGCGTAAAATTATGTTTACATAATTTATGAATTAAGTAAAACCATTTTGAGTTCAATTCCAAATCAAATTCAAGTTGTTAAAATTATTTAAAGTTTTACAATGAAGAGTTTGATCCTGGCTCAGGATGAACGCTAGCGGCAGGCCTTATACATGCAAGTCGAACGGTAACATTGGTGCTTGCACCAGATGACGAGTGGCGCACGGGTGCGTAACGCGTATGCAACCTACCTTTTACTAGAGTATAG
>QOPV01000008.1 GCA_003331265.1 Cryomorphaceae bacterium
GATTTAGTTTTCCAAAAACCTTAAACCTTCTTAAAGCTACATATCTATATACTGAGTCTGTGAAAGAAATTGGTAGTATACTAAAGATTAATAAAACTTTCCAAAACCCACCAATTGTTTTAGAGATCTCAAAGACCGCACTTGACCTAGTATATATTTGATCATTTTTTTGAAATATAACTGTGTCAAAATCTGAATTACTAAAATCCATTTTATTTAATAATTTTTGACCGCTATTTCCCTGTAGGGTAGCAAATTTCAAATCACTATCTGTTTTTAATAGAAACTTTACAAAAGAATTGCATAAACCACATATTCCATCAAAATATATTATATGTTTATTATAACTCATATTAAACAATATCTAATCTAACTAAATCCACTTTAGTGGTAAAAGTACCATAATTAACAATTGCTTTATTTTTTTCAATTTTATCAATTGTTCCAATAGATCTACTTTCTTCTAACCTAACTTTATCACCAACCCTTAATTCAACTTTATTTTTCTTAATTATAACTTTACTTTTGTTTTTCTTCTTTTCTTTCCTAATATCAATTAATTCTGTCTCCAAGATTTGAGCAGTTCTCTTCTTTCTGTTTTTTTCCAATTTATTTTTTAAAAAATTTTTCTTTTTTCTTTTAGAGTTTAATGAGTCAACTAATTTAATAACCTCGCTAACTAGACTTCTTTTCTTGTTGTCATTAAAAAAGCGCTGAGCAATATCATTTAACTTATTTCCTACAACTATCATTCTTTGGTTACTGTCAAATAATTCTTGATAATTAATAAGTTTAGATTTTATCTTATCATTAGTAACATTTAATCTTTCATTCTCTCTCTTAAATCTAGACTCTTCATTCTTTAACGAACTAGCAGTCTTATCTAACTGTATCCTCTGCTTTTGAAGTTTAGCTATAGTTGCATCAAATCTAACTTTACCTCTTTCAATTTTTTTCTTAGCTCTATTTATTAGACTATAAGGAATCCCATTTTTTTCTGCTACTTCAAAGGTAAAAGAACTACCTGCCTGACCAGTGATTAAACTAAAAGTGGGCTCAAGAGTTTTATCATTGAACTGCATGTTAGCATTGCTCATGAAAGGTAATTCGTCTGCCAATAGCTTTAAATTTGAATAATGAGTTGTAATTACACCAAAGCTTTCTCTCTCATAAAAAACTTCTAAAAAAATTTCTGCCAAAGCCCCACCAAGTTCAGGATCAGAACCAGTTCCAAATTCGTCAATTAAAAACAAAGTATCGGAATTACACTTTCTTAAAAAACTGTTCATATTTTTCAATCTATAACTGTAGGTGCTTAATTGATTTTCTATCGACTGATTGTCACCTATATCTGAGATAATATTTTTAAAAATAGAAATTTCACTTGAGGGGTGAACTGGAATTAATATCCCAGACTGTACCATGAGTTGAAGAAGCCCTATGGTTTTAAGTGTTATACTTTTACCACCAGCATTAGGACCTGAAATAACTATTATCCTATTACTTTTATACATTTTAATAGTTTGGGGAAAAGTTTTTATTTTCTGTTTTTTATTAGACAAATAGAGTAGGGGGTGAAAAGCATCTTTTATAGAAACTTTTTTTGCAGAAGATATGTTTGGTTTGATAGCATTTATTTCATTGGCATATTTAGCTTTTGAATATATGACATCAATATGAGCTAAATATTTTTGATAATTTGATAAGGTGGAAACAAAAGGACTCAAATACGCTGTCAACTCCTTTAAAATTCTTTTAATTTCTTGATCTTCATCATAAAGAAGGTCTTGCAGTTTTCTGCTTTGAATAAGAGTTTCCTGGGGTTCTATATAGACAATACTTCCAGTTTTGGAGCTTCCCATCATTTGCCCTTTAACTTTTCTTCTATACATAGCTTTTACAGCTAAAACACGTCTATTATCAATAGTCGACTCTTTTATTTCGTCTAAATAACCTGAATTATTGTATAAACTCAGTGCACTTGAAAAGGTCTGTCTAATTTTAGATTTAGTAGTATTTATTACTTTTCTAATATCTAAAAGTTCAGGGCTGGCATTATCTTTAATAAATCCAAACTTATCAACAACAGAGTTTATTTCTGTCACAATACTCTTTTCGAGATTTAAATTTTCAACAAGAGAGTATATGTTTTTATAATAGGTTTTAAATTTCTTTAAAAACTTAACATGACTTAATGTTGATTCCACTAAATGCTTAATTTTTCTAAAAGATTCTATTTCTAATTGACTATTTTCTATTTCAATTATTTTTAATTCCTTAGTAATACTTTCAAAGCCGTGATTAGGAAAGTTATTATCATTATCCAGTGAAGACAAATACTCAGAAACTAAATTTAAATTAAAGTCAATTAATTCAATTTTTGTCTCAGGTTTAAGTGAATTTATTATGTCTTTTCCAATTGATGTTACTGAGTGATTAGAAATATTATCAATAACTATATTGTATTCTAAATCTTCTAATGTTTTTTTGGAAATTGACAAAGTGTTTGTATATTTTGTAAAAGTAAAAAATAAACAAATTCTTTGAAGGTAAATATTGAAAAAAGTTGGTTAAAGCTATTAAATAAGGAATTTGATAAAGAATATTTTAATGAACTTATATGTTTTGTAAAAAATGAATACAATAAGAATGTTTGTTATCCGCCAAAGAATTTAATCTTTTCTTCTTTTAATAACTGTAAACTAGATAATTTAAAAGTTGTTATAATGGGACAAGACCCTTATCATGGTAAAGATCAAGCAAATGGCTTATGCTTTTCAGTTGATTCAAAGATAGTTAACCCTCCCTCACTAAACAATATATTTAAGGAAATATCAAATGATTTAAATTGTAAAATAAGAAAAAATGGTGACTTATTGGACTGGTCAAAACAGGGTGTACTATTATTAAATTCCGTTTTGACTGTTGAAAAAGGTGTTCCAGGAAGCCATTCAAATAAGGGCTGGGAAATTTTTACTGATAATGTTATAAAATTAATATCTAATAACAAAAGAGATATCGTATTTATGCTGTGGGGAGGATATTCAAAAAAAAAAGAACACCTAATTAATGAAAAAAATCAATTAATTCTAAAATCAGGCCACCCATCTCCACTTAGCGCAAACAGAGGACATTGGTTTGGAAATAAGCATTTTAGTAAATGTAACGATTACTTAAGTGAGAGGAAATTAAGTCTTATTAAATGGTGTTAGTAAAATTAAATTATTGATTTTTGTATCTTTAAATAAAATTAATTTATGTTAATCACAACCACAGAAACAATACCCGGTAAAAATATTTTAGAATCACTAGGTATAGCAAGAGGATCAACCGTTAGGGCTAGAAATGTTGGAAAAGATATTTTTGCGTCATTTAAAAATTTAATTGGAGGAGAAATTGAAGAATACACTAAACTTCAAGCAGATTCCAGAGAACAGGCACTTTCTAGAATGACTGCTGATGCTGAAAAACTAGGTGCTAATGCGATAGTTAATGTAAGATTTATGACCTCAGTTATTTCTCAAGGAGCAGCTGAAGTTCTTGCATATGGAACTGCTGTAAAAACAAACTAAATGATTTTTAATTATATATTTTGGGGAATATGTGTTATTCTACTTATTGCAGCTTTATTAAATAGATTCTCCAAAAAAGATAAATTTGACAAAAGAAATAATTAATACATTCATAATAGTATGTCAAAATAATTTTTATATATTGTTGATATAATTTATTTATTATGAAAAAATTCTTTCAATTTAATGGAACAATAAGTGGTACAACATTATTTTTAAGACTTCTCTTTACAATATTACTTGCCATTCCAGGGATTATAATTTTAATATCTTTTTTCTCTAGTTATTTGATAAATGAAGGTATAATTGACATGAGTAATCCTGAGGGTTTTGATCAAATTGCATTTCAAGAAAGTATTGAGGAAAATCCAGAAGAATTTTTTTCTAACATATTTAGCTCTATTACAAGCGGATGGATAATGGCAGTTGTTTTAGCTTTTTTACCTGTAATTTGGTTTAGTTTAGCCTCTTATTATAAAAGAATCTCTGCATTATTTTATGAAAACAGAAAAAATATTTTTGCGATTTTCGTAGGCTTTGAACTTATTTCAGATGCGACAGGATTAGGAATTCTGAGCGCCTTAAGCTTTTTAAAAACTCCCTTTTCAATATTGTCATTAATAATATTATTGTTTTTGATATTTAAAAATTCTGAAATTGATAAAGATGATCACGAGGGTTAACCTCCAATTCTTTTAACTGAGTGACCCATACCAACTAATATAGAAGTAATTTTCTCTCTAAACTCTCCTTGTATAATAATCTGTCCATCTTTAACAGACCCACCAACTCCACATTTATTTTTGAGAATTTTTGCCAAATCTTTCATTTCATTTTTACTTCCTTTAAAGCATTTAATAACAGTAACTGGTTTTCCGGCTCTACCCTTTTTACTGTAATGAGCTTCCAAGTGCTGTTTAATTACTGATTTATTTGGTATGGTTGATTGATCATTTATTGAAGATAAATCAGATGGATTTATTAATGATTTTAAGTCAGAAAGAGAAGATAGTTTTTTCATTCTTTTTTCATCACTCCAATATCAATCAATCTATTTATTAAAAAATCTTGAGCTGTGATATCTTTATATTTTTTGGGGTTTTTTTGGTCAATACAATTTTCTAAAACATTCAAATTCATAGATCCAACAGGATGAAGAAAGAAGGGGATAGAATATCTTGATTTATTCCAATATTCTTTTGGTGGGTTGACCACACGGTGAATTGTTGATTTTAATTTATTATTTGTATATCTAGAAAGCATATCCCCAACATTAATGACAATTTCATCTTTACTTGCAATAGCATCTATCCATTGATCCTGATTGTTTTTTACCTGCAAACCTTTTCCGTGCGCACCCATTAATAAAGTAATTAAATTAATATCTCCATGAGCAGCAGCTCTAACAGCTTTTTTAGGTTCTTCTTTGATAGGAGGGTAGTGAATTGGTCTCAAAATACTATTTCCATTTATAACATATTTATCAAAGTGATATTCATCAAGATTTAGAAATAATGCAATAGCTCTTAAAACATAAATACCTGTTTTTTCTAAAGCCTTATAAGTATCGTGACCTGCCTTATTAAATTCTGAAAATTCATCAATAATGATGTTTTTAGGATAATTGAAATCTTTACTATCTTTTTCTAAATATTGTCCAAAATGCCAAAATTCTTTTAAATCTCCTTCTTTTTTACCCTTAGCATGTTCTTTTCCAAAAGAGGTATATCCTCTTTGTCCTTTGAAACCTTCAAACTCATATTTATTTTTAGTCTTTTGAGGTAAGTCAAAGAATTTTTTTATTTGAGTATATAAATTATCTGTACTATTCTGAGAAAGAAAATGACCTTTTAATGAAACAAAACCAATTTCTTCATAAGCTTTACCTATTTTTTTTACAAAATTCCTTTTGAGAGTTTCATCCTTAGATAAGAAGTGGGATAGGTTTACTGATGGTATATTGGACATAATTACATAAGTTGATCAATATCAGTGTAATCTAATTTAAATGCATCAGCAACTGCTCTATATACAATTTTACCATTTACTATATTAAGACCTAGTTTTAACGATAAATCATCGTTACAGGCATCTTTCCATCCTTTATTAGCAATAGCCAAACCTCTACTTATAGTTGCATTAGTTAAAGCTTCGGTTGAAGTTACAGGGACAGCACCTGGAATATTTGCTACACAATAATGTAAAACATTATCAATTATGTAGGTTGGATCTTTGTGTGTAGTAGGATGAGTTGTTTCAAAACAACCCCCTTGATCAACCGCTACATCAACCAAAACAGTACCATCATTAATATCTTTAAGCATCTCTTTGGTAATTAAATTAGGAGCTTTTGCGCCAGGAACTAAAACAGCTCCAATAATTAAGTGAGCATTCTTTACAGCCTTTAATATGTTGTAAGTATTTGAAAATTGTGTATTCACATTATTGGGCATGATATCATCTAATTTTCTTAATCTATCGAGACTTATATCAAAAATTGTGACATTAGCACCTAACCCTGCAGCCATCTTTGCTGCTTGAGTTCCAACAACACCACCACCTAAAACAATCACATTGGCAGGCTTTACACCTGGGACACCACCTAGAAGAATTCCATAACCATTCTGCGGTCTTTCTAAAAATTTTGCTCCTTGTTGAGTAGCCATCCTTCCAGCAACTTCTGACATAGGAGTTAAAAGAGGAAGTGAATTATCAGGATTTTGAACAGTTTCATATGCTATGCATATTGCCTTACTATTTATCATAGCTTCTGTTAGTTCTTTAGAAGCTGCAAAATGAAAAAAAGTATATATAATTTGATCTTTCTTTATAAGATTATATTCTTGTTTTAAAGGCTCTTTTACCTTAATTATCATTTCAGAAATTGAATAAACCTCCTCAATAGAATTACATATTTTTGCACCAATATTTACATATGAGAGGTCAGAAAATCCACTGCCTAAGCCAGCTCCTTTTTCAATATATACAATGTGACCACTTCTAATAAAGGAATTTACACCTGAAGGAGTCAATCCAACTCTAAATTCATTGTTTTTAATTTCTTTAGGGACACCAATTATCATGTTAGTATTTTATTATTAATGCATAGTTAATCACAAATAATCAATTTACAAAACAGTAACAATATATAAAGGATTGAATTCTTATTCAAACAATTGTTCATCAATTGAGGGAAATAATTTCAAAGCATTTTTATAATAAACTTTCTTTAAAACTTCGTCTGGAAGATTAAGACCATACATTTTCCATAAACCATGTCTTTTTCTGTAATAATCAAAATATTCATCATCTGTCTCCAAAACTCTAAAATAAACATCGAATTCAGATTTTTTATAAGAGTCTTTTCCAAACATAATCCTGTCTTGATAATCAATAAAAAACTTCCTAGCTCTTCTTGGCTGTCTTCCAAGTTCCCCAATCATTGCACCAATCTCTGTATAAACATTGGGTAAACTATCTAAATGTTTTTCCAATTTATCCAAATCGTTTGCCATCCAACCCATATGAGCATTAATAAAAATAGTCTTTGGATTGTTTTTAAACATATTATATTGTTCATTCATTACTGTATCAAATGAAGGGTACTTTTCTGGTGGTCTAAAACTTTTTGGTTTTTGTCTAGCATGTAAAAACCTTTCATTAAACTTATCAACAGGGTCGAAGAAAGGGGAGGGCTCACCAGAATGAATCAAGACTGGAATGTTTAGTTTGGCACAAGCTTCCCATATTGGATAAAGTCTTTTATCATCTACTTTTACTCTATTTCCCTTTGAATCTTTTAAATCTAAACCTAAATTTTTATATATTTTTAGACCAATTGCACCTTCATTGACAGCATTTTCTAATATTTCAGCAGATTTAGAGCCAAAATCGTTATCATTAATATTATTAAATTTTAAATTAACAAACACACCAAATCTACGAGGATAATTCTCTCTAATATTTTTTACGGATTTTGAAAGATTAAGATCCATTAGAGACTGATTTCCAGAAAAAGTAGCAACACCAGACCCACTTAGATTAATCATGTATTTCATATTTAAATCATTCATCTCTTTAACTAAACCGGAAAGATCTTTAATTGCCATGTTCCATTGATGACTATGCACGTCTACGAAGGGAAACTTAGCTCTTTTAATTGGATTTTCAGGAACTTTTAAGGTTGAAATTGGAGAATATTCTTCAATATCCATCACATTCTTTTTAATTTGATTTTTTTCAATTAAATAGTAAGAAATACTACTAAAAATTAAAATGATGATAAGTATTGAAAAAAGAAAAAGGGTTGCTTTTAAAAAATTTTTAAAAGAAAAAAACATAACAGTTACTTAAAGGGAATAACAACTTCTGTTTGATCCCATCTTAAAATTATAGCCGATGAGGAAAGGCCATCAGACGAGGATGATTTAAATTCAATTACAAATTGTTCAGTTGAATCTGACAAGGAATTAGACGGAACTGACATTGTAAATAAATCCATTTCTGGATCAGGCTGCATAATACCAAAGTACTCATTCGTAGAATTGAAGGTAATATCCCAAGATTGTTCGCCAGGAACAGTGTACATTGAATATTCACCCGCAGAAAGGACATTATTTCCAAATTTCAAATCTGACAGGGTATTAATCATTGTATGACGATTAGCTCCAGTTCTCCAGTATTTATTGAACGGGACTAAAGCAGATTCAGATTCTGGACCGAATATTAATCTATCATTTTTAAATGGAGCACTGTAAGTAATTGTAATATTTTGTCCATCTTCATTAAAAGAGACAGTTTTCAAGGGACTAACCGGATTACTAATTGTGTATGTAACATATACTACAAAAATAATAACTAAACCAAGTAGGGCATATAAAATTTTTTTCTTCATTCTAGTACAATTGTTTTAAATAGAATCGATTTAACATAATATAAATTATAGTTCAATAAGTTATTAAACCTTCTTTACTTTAATAGCGTTCATACCTTTAGCGCCTTTTATTGTGTCGAACTCCACTTTGTCTCCCTCTGTAATTTCATCGATACATTCACTTATATGAACAAAAAACTTTTCTTGTGACTCTGGGTCAATAATAAAACCAAATCCTTTAGAGTGATCAAAGAAATTAACTTTTCCAATAAAACCGCTTGTTTTTACAGCTTCACGCTTAGGAACACCAATAACTATACTTTTGGCATTAATTTTTTCTTTTTCAGCTGGATCAGGCGGTGTATCTGTAAAATTGCCGTTATAATCTACATAAACAAACTCATTAGTAACAAGTTCTCCACTTTCTTTAGCTTCTTTACGAGCTAACATCTTCTTTCTTTTATCTTCCTTCTTTTTTTTACGTTTTTTCTCTTTTTCTAATTTATTAAAGGTTTGTTGTGATTTTGCCATATATAATTTAATTACAACAAAAATACATGATTTATAGCTTATATTAAAATTAGTATGTTTGTAATTATAATAATGAAAAGTTTTAATAGTCACATAAAAAATTTATTAGTAGTCTTATTTTGCTTGTTTCTTTCAATAAATGATAATTATGCACAAAATGATGATATCCAAATAAAAAAGGATTCTATCACAAAATCAGATCAAAAACCTTTAAGATATTATCAAAGATTTGGCCCACCATATTACCCTGATATTAATCTTACTGATAAAGACTCATTAGAATGGCCATTGGAATTTGAGATCGCTTTAACCTTTAAAGACATTAAAGATTTAGATGTTAAAAACAATAGTTTTATTGCAGATTATATTTTTGAAATTTATTCAGATTATGATTTAGAATACACAACTGAAAATGGGGAAGTTCTAGAATATTTTCATCACCCTGATTGGATTCAAGCATTTTTAAAAATTACAGAAGAAACACAAATTGACGGCCCCTATTATAGCTTTAGAAGTGTTCCATCTAAAGTTTCAGAGCAAATGTTAGAAGATTTAATTGCAGCTGAAAGAATAACACCTGGTGATTTTGAGAATTACTTAACAAATGATGAAATATCTTTTTATGACAAAAAATTTTCTAAAAGTTCAGTTGCTATTGTCAATGAATTTGATCATAATTGGGACTTAAGTGATTATCCTTTTGACACTCAAAAACTATTATTTGAATTTCAGACTACTTACGACACATCAGTGGTAGTGCTTAATCCAAGCACTAAATTTATCAGTTCATTTGAAAAAAAGATGAGAAACTTAACAGCTGGTTACCAAATTAGAGATGTTACATACCGAAGTGAATACAAATCTGTTCCCTCAGATGTGATTAGAATCACCCCTACTCTAGCAAGACCGCAAGTAACACAATCTCTTATAGTCGAATTAAATGTTGAAAGAAACGGTTTAGTATTGTTTTTTAAAATATTTACTGGAGGAATACTTTCTTATTTTATTTCTTGTATGGTATTTTTAATTCCCTTAAAAGAACTTGAATCAAGAATTAATTTGGCAGTAGGTGGAATTTTTGGCGCCATAGGAAGTAGCGCTTTTGTGTATGAGGTACTTCCTGTTGTAAATGTATTTAATAAGGCAGATGCTATAAATAACTTAATAATTGGAATGGTTGTTTTCAATATCTTGATATTGCTTCTTCAGCAAGGGACTTTTAAAAGAGTTAATCTTGATGGAAAATATATGTACCAAAATGTAGAAGTTAAATATTTTAAACGCCTTCAAGACAGCGAGTTTGCATTCTTTTATTCTATTTTTGCATTCTTTGTGATTCTATTAGCCATATTATTATGGTAAAAAACTATTTATTTTTTCTAAAATAATTGAAAAATAAACATACTTTAAAGAATGTAATACCTATATTGTAAACAAATTAATATCCAACAAAAAATTAAAGTATTAGGAAATAATTTAATCTACTTTATTTTCCAAATAGTAAAATTTACATACAAAAACCGTTTATAATTATTGTTGTTAAATTTTAATAGTTTCTTTATTTCCTAACACTTTATTTAGATAAACCATTAATATACAAACTTTTAAGTTTTTTAAAAATATTGAAAAGTATTTTTTAGCAATTGGATTTGTTTGATTAAATTTTTTTTTATAATATTTGTATGATGAATTTTTTAAATAGATCTTTTATTATTTCTTCAAAGCCCGCCCCTCGTCGCGCCCGCCCACTTGGGTATCTTTCTATTTAAGAAACTAGGTGAGTCCAGTTTCATTTCAAATTCAATTTTAGTCTAATTTTTTTTAATCATCGTGGAAATTCTTATTGCTTCTTTAAAGCACATTAAATATTGTAATGTCATTTCTCAAAATATAGCATCATCTGCTAAAGTTAGAGGAACTGGTATTGCATTGAGATCACCCGAGTATATTCAAACTAAAATTGAAAACAATAATGCTGTAATTGCAATAGAAAATAATGAGTTTGCGGGATTCTGTTACATAGAAATATGGGGACATGGAAAATATGTTGCTCATTCAGGTCTAATAGTCTCTCCAAAATTTAGAGGAAAAGGATTGGCAAAAAAAATAAAAACATTAACATTTAATCATTCAAAAAATAAATATCCAAATGCTAAAATATTTGGAATAACAACTGGGCTGCCCGTTATGAAAATAAATTATGAATTAGGCTACAAACCTGTTACATTTTCTGAGCTGACTGATGACGAAGCTTTCTGGAAAGGATGCTCTACATGTAAAAATTATGATGTGCTTAATAGAACTAGAAGAGAAATGTGTCTTTGTACAGGAATGCTTTATGACCCAAATAAAAATTAAATATGAAAAAAATAGTATTAGCCTATAGCGGAGGATTAGACACCTCATATTGTTTAAAAAAACTGTCTCAAGAAAAAAACGAAGTTCACGCAGTATGTATTAATACTGGTGGATTTACAAAAACTCAAATAAAATCAATTAAAGAAAAAGCAATTAAACTTGGTGCTTTCAAATTTGACTTAATTGATGCTGTTGAGTTTTATTACAATAACATAATCAAGTATTTGATTTACGGTAATGTGCTTAGAGGCAATACCTACCCCCTCTCTGTAAGTGCTGAAAGAACAGTTCAAGCTATTGAAATAATTAATTATGCTAAAAAAAATAACGCTACTCATATCGCTCACGGCAGTACAGGTGCTGGAAATGATCAAGTCAGGTTCGATATGCTGTTTCAAATCATAGCACCTGAAATAGAAATTATAACTCCAATAAGAGATAATAGCTTAACCAGAGAAGATGAAACAAAATTTTTACAAAATCATGGAGTAAATATTGAATGGGAAAAAGCAAAATACTCAATTAATAAAGGTTTATGGGGAACTAGTGTTGGTGGAGATGAAACTTTAACATCAAACAAAAAATTGCCAAACAACTCCTTCCCAAGTCAACTAAAATCTAATCAATCTGAGGAATTGATTTTATCGTTTAAAAATGGAGAAATTTCTGGATTTAATGGGAAAAACTATGACCCTGTAACCTCTATAGAACTGATTTCTGAAAAATGTAATAACTATTGCATTGGAAGAGATATTCACGTTGGTGATACTATAATAGGAATAAAAGGAAGAGTAGGCTTTGAAGCAGGTGGACCAATTGTAATTTTAAAAGCCCATCACCTACTAGAAAAACATACTTTGACTAAATGGCAACAGTATCAAAAAGAACAAATGTCTAATTTTTTTGGTATGCATCTACATGAAGGACATTATTTAGATCCAGTAATGCGAGATATTGAAGCTTTTTTAGAAAGTAGTCAGAAAAACGTTAGCGGAGAAGTTTATGTAACTCTTCAACCCTACAGATTTGAACTAAACGGAATTAAATCAGAAAATGATTTAATGAATAATGGGTTTGGATCTTATGGCGAATTAAATAAGAAATGGACAGCTCAGGATGCTAAAGGCTTCATTAAAATCATGTCTAATCAAAATAAAATTTACCATAATGTCAATAAATCAAAGTAAAATTAAAGTTGGAATCGTAGGTTCATCAGGTTATACAGGAGGTGAACTCATTAGATTACTTATCAATCATCCTAATTGTGAATTGATTTTTGCTAATAGTAAAATTTATGAAGGAAAGTATATTTCAGAAATTCACAAGGATTTGGAAGGAGAAATTGAAATGAAATTCTCAAAAGAAATCAATAACGATATTGATGTTTTATTTCTATGCTTGGGTCATGGCAACTCAATTAATTTTTTAGAGAAAAATAAATTAAAAGAAGAAATTAAAATTATTGATTTAAGTCAAGATTTTAGACTTGAAACATCATTTTCAAATTCAAAAAATAGTAGAAATTTTACTTATGGTTTACCCGAACTTCAAAAAGAAAAAATTATAAATTCAAAAAACATTGCTAATCCTGGATGTTTTGCTACAACTATTCAACTGGGACTACTACCATTAATTGAAAAGGATTTAATTGAAGGTGAAATACATACAAGTGCAATAACGGGGAGTACAGGAGCTGGAATAAAACCAAGTCCGACCACACATTTTAGTTGGAGAAATAACAATATATCGTGGTATAAACCTTTTACTCATCAACACTTAAATGAAATAAATTATTCATTTAATAATTTAAGTAACAAAAAAAATAAAATCAATTTTGTTCCATTAAGAGGAGATTTTACAAGAGGAATTTTTTGTACCAGTTATTTTAAAACCTCTTCAAAATTATCAGATTTAGAAATACTTTTCAAAGAATATTATAAAAACGACCCTTTTACGTTTGTATCTGAAAATGAGATTCATTTAAAGCAAGTAATCAATACAAATAAATGTTTAATCCATTTACATCAAAATGATGATCTAATTATGGTTACCTCAACAATTGACAATCTTATTAAAGGTGCTTCAGGACAAGCCATACAAAACATGAACCTAATGTTCAATATAAATGAAGAAGCAGGACTAAAATTAAAAAGCTCAATATTTTAAAATAATGAAAATTTCAATTATAGGAACCGGAAATCTTGGAACAAGTATCGCTAAAGGCCTGCTTGCTAACGATATGTTTACTAGCCTTTATTTAACAAAGAAAAACATTTCTTCTCTTAATGAATGGCAAGATATTTCTAGCGTATCTGTAACCAATGATAATATTAAAGCAGTAAAAAACTCAGACTTTATTATTATTTCAGTTCAGCCGAATCAATTTGAAAAAATTGCAAATGAAATAAAAAGTTCGATAACCAAAAGACATACTATCATCTCAACAATAACTGGTCTTTCAATAAATTCTATTGAAAGTTTAATTGGATATGAAATCAGTATTGTAAGAAGTATGCCCAACACTGCCGTCTCTGTTGGAAAGTCTGTAACATGTCTTTGTAGTAATGAGATTGGAATAAAACAATTAAAAGTAGCTGAGGCAATTTTTAACAATTTAGGTGAAAGCTTTTTAATTGAGGAAAAAGACATGCAATCCGCTACTGTTTTATGTGCTAGTGGAATTGCTTTTTGGATGAGGTTAATTAGAGCTACTGCTCAAGGAGGAGTACAACTTGGCTTTGAATCAAAGCAAGCCTTAGAGATGTCTCTCAATACAGCGCTGGGGGCCATTAGTTTGTTAAAAACAAATAAATCACATCCCGAAGAAGAAATTGATAAGGTCACGACACCAAGCGGATGTACTATTAAAGGACTTATCGAAATGGAGAATCAAGGACTTAGCTCGGCACTAATAAGTGGATTAGAAGCTTCTTATCAAAAAATCAATAACATATCAAATCAAAAAAAATGAGTTTATTTAAAGTCTATCCATTATATGAAATGACACCCTCGCACGCTAAAGGATGTTATGTGTTTGATAAAAAAGGAAATAAATTTTTGGACTTGTATGGCGGACACGCTGTAATTTCAATTGGACATAGTCATCCAAATTATGTGAGTAGCTTATCTAATCAGTTAAATAAAATTGGCTTCTATTCAAATTATATTATTAATGATTTGCAAGAGCAAGTTGCCAAAAAACTTATTGATCAATCAAATTGCGAAGATTATGAATTATTCATGTGCAGCTCAGGTGCGGAAGCAAATGAAAATGCTCTTCAAATCGCTTCATTTCATAACAACAAATCAAGAATAATTGCATTTAAAAATTCTTTTCATGGAAGAAGTAATGCTGCTTTGAGCGCAACAGATAATCAAAACATAAAAACAAAATTAAATACTAAAATTGATGTTACTTTTTTAAAGTTTAATGATAAAGAGTCATTAATAAAAGAAGTATCCAAAAGTGATGTTAGTGCTATAATATTTGAATCAATTCAAGGAGTTGGAGGACTGGACGAGCCAGATACTGAGTTTGTAAAGTTTCTAAGAGAAACTTGTGACAAGTATAATATTTGTTTAATTGCTGATGAAGTTCAATCTGGTTTTGGAAGAACAGGAGATTTTTTTGCGTTTCAAAAACACGATATAAAACCTGATATTATTCCAATGGCCAAAGGAATGGGAAATGGATTTCCTGTTGGCGGAGTATTAATTAATAAAAAAATAAAAGCAAAATTCGGAATGCTTGGAACTACGTTTGGAGGAAATCATTTAGCATGTTCAGCAGTTTTATCAGTTCTTGATACCATTAAGAAAGAAAATCTACTAAAAAACAGTAAAAACCAAGAGGAATATTTTAAAAATAAATTATCTAAAATAAAGTCTATAAAAAAAATAAAAGGTCGAGGTTTAATGTTAGGACTAGAATTTGATTTCGATGCGAAAGAACTTAGAAAAAACCTAATCTTTAAACACAATATTTTTACAGGAGGAAGTTCCAATAAAAAATTACTAAGAATTTTACCCCCTTTAAATATAACTGAACACCATATTGACATGTTGTATAATGCTCTAACAATTGAATTAGAATGAAAAATTTTATAAATATTAATAACGTCAAGGATTATCAGGATCTTATTAAAGAATCTATAGAAATTAAAAACAATCCTTATTCCCTTAAAAAAATAGGCGTTAATAAAACGCTAGGTCTAATTTTTTTTAATTCCAGTCTTAGAACTAGGCTGAGTACCATAAAAGCAGCTAAAATGCTTGGTTTGGAAACGATAGTTATGAATTTTAACAATGAAGGATGGGAGATTGAATTTGAAGAAAAGACAATTATGTCGAAAAACTCAGCTGAACACGTTAAAGAAGCTGCTCAAGTTATATCTCAATATTGTGATATCATTGGAATTAGAGCCTTTGCTGAGTTAAAAAATAAAAATCATGATGAAAGTGAAAAAATATTAAATTCATTCGTTAAGTACGGGTCAGTTCCAATTATAAATTTAGAAAGCTCTTGTGCTCATCCTCTTCAAGCATTAGCAGATGCTATTACAATTGAGGAGCATAAGAACAAACCTAATCCCAAAATAGTAATTTCATGGGCACCACACCCTAAATCACTTCCTCACGCAGTAGCAAATTCATTTATAAATATGGCCAGAATGAGTAATTATGACCTTGTTATCACAAACCCTATTGGGTATGATTTAAATCCAAAAGTAACAAAAGGAATAAATGTGATACATAATCAAGAGGAAGCTTTCAAAAATGCAGATTTTATATATGCTAAAAACTGGTCGAGTTACAATGATTATGGAAAAATCTTGATTAATGATAATAAATGGATGATAAATAAAAGAAAAATGGAAATAACTAATAATGCAAAATTTATGCATTGTCTCCCTGTTAGAAGAAATATAGTAGTCGATGATTCGGTTTTAGATTCAAATTATTCTTTAGTTATTAATCAAGCTAATAACAGAACGTATGCAGCTCAAACCATTTTAAAAAAAATAATATTAAATGAAGGATAAATTAACTATAATCAAAGTCGGTGGAGCAGTTTTAAACGATAATAAGATTTTCAAAACATTCTTAAATAATTTTTCAAAAATTAAAGAAAAAAAAATATTAGTTCATGGTGGCGGAATAATAGCATCAAACTATTTGGTTCGATTAGGAATTCCTCCCAAATTTATAAAAGGAAGAAGAATTACAGATGAAAAAACCTTAGACGTTGCTATTATGACTTATGCTGGTTTGATAAATAAAAAAATTGTAGCTCAGCTTCAAAAATCAAACTGTAATTCAATCGGTCTTTCTGGAGCAGATTGTAATTTAATTAAATCTAAAAAAAGAGAAATAAAGGATATTGATTTTGGTCTTGTTGGTGATATTACTCAAATTAATGTCAATTTTATAAATAATTTAATAAAAACAAATATTCATCCTGTTATTTGCTCACTATCGCACGACGGAAATGGTCAATTATTAAATACCAATGCAGATACAATTGCTTCAAAATTTGCAATAGAATTATCATCAATTTATGATGTTACATTAAAATTTTGCTTTGATAAAGGAGGAGTTTTAACTAATCAAAACGACTCCTCCACAATTATTAGTTCTATAAATATAAATGACTATGAAAGTTTGATAAATCAAAACATCATAACTGATGGAATGATTCCAAAAATCGAGAATTGTTTTAATGCCCTTAAAAAAGGAGTTAAAAATATTTTAATGGGAGACCATGACATAATAAAAAATGAAAAAGACTGTACTAAACTAACTCTTAACTAATGGAAAAAATAATTTCTGAATCAATCGAATTACTAAAAGATTTAATTTCTATTGAGTCATTTTCTTTTAATGAAGATAAAAGTGCTGGTAGAATTGAAAAATGGTTTTTCGATCACAACATTTCTTGCAAGAGAATAAAAAACAATGTCTATTCTAAAAATGAATTTTTCGATATTAAAAAACCTACAATCCTATTAAATTCTCATCACGATACAGTGAAACCTAATAAAGGATACACTAAAAACCCCTTTTCAAGTATCATTGAAAAAGGAAAATTATTTGGCCTTGGAAGTAACGATGCAGGTGGAGCATTAGTTTCATTAATTGGAGTATTTACTTATCTATACAACAAAAAAAATTTAAAATATAATTTCATATTGCTAGCTTCTGCTGAAGAGGAATGTTCAGGGGATAATGGGATAAGCTCAATAATTCCTGTTCTACCAAAAATAAATTTTGGCATTATTGGTGAACCTACTCTAATGAAAATGGCTGTAGCTGAAAAAGGACTTGTAGTTTTGGATTTACATGTGAAAGGAACTGCAAGTCATGCTGCCCATCCAAATAACGATAATCCTATACTTAAATCAATACCTGTGTTAAATTGGATAAAAAATCTAAACTTTAATAGACGATCAGATTTTCTTGGAGATACAAAAGCTACAATAACTCAAATAAGTTCGGGTAATCAGCATAACGTAGTTCCCTCAGAGCTAAATATAGTTCTTGATGTTAGGGTGAATGATAGGTATACTAATAAAGAGATTTACGAAATACTAAAAAAAGATGCTCCTTGTAAAATTAAGCCAAGATCATTAAATTTAAATTCTTCGTCAATTGATTTAGAGCATCCAATAGTTAAAGGAGCAGATAGTATTCAAATTGAAAAATATGGTTCTCCGACTCTATCAGATCAGTCTAAGATTTCATTTCCTTCAATAAAAATTGGTCCAGGAGATTCCAAAAGATCTCATACTGCTGATGAATTTATTTATATAAATGAAATTAAAAATGCCATTCCCATTTATATAAAACTATTAAATACAATAATTTAAAAATTACAATTATGAAACTTTGGAATAAAAATGACCTTCTTAACAAAAAAATTGAAAAATTTACTGTTGGCAACGATAGAATATATGATTTGTACATAGCAAAATATGATATTAAGGCATCTATTGTACATGCAAAAATGTTAAATAAGTCGAAAATTATTTCAAACAATGAAATGAATTTGATAGTTAATGAGTTAAATGTCTTAAATACTCAAATATTAAAAGATGATTTTATTATTGAAGAAAAATTTGAGGATATTCATTCAAAAATTGAATTTATATTAACAAAAAAATTGGGAGATGTCGGAAAGAAAATTCACACTGGAAGATCAAGAAATGACCAGGTGCTTGTTGCAACTCAACTTTATTTAAAAGATCAAATAAAAGAAATTAAAGATAGTATCAAAGAATTATTTGAGACATTAATTGATTTAGCCGAGAAGAACAAGAATCATTTATTACCTGGCTATACTCACCTACAAGTAGCTATGCCATCTTCATTTGGTCTTTGGTTTTCCTCATATGCTGAATGTTTAATAGATGATATTTTATACTTGAACACTGCCTATAAAATTAATAATCAAAACCCTTTAGGAAGTGCTGCTGGCTATGGAAGTTCATTTAAAATTGATAGAAATTACACGACAAAAGAATTAGAATTTGAGACATTAAAATTCAATGTAGTTGCTGCACAAATGAACAGAGGGAAAATCGAAAAATCTGTTGCAATAGCGATTTCGCAAATAGCAAATACATTATCAAAATTTTCATCTGATATATGTTTTTATATGACTCAAGAATTAAATTTCATTTCTTTTCCAGATGAATTAACGACAGGCTCAAGTATTATGCCTCACAAAAAAAATCCTGATGTATTTGAATTAATAAGAGGAAAATGTAATGCAATTCAATCTATCACAAACGAATTGAATCTTATTACTACAAACCTTACTAGTGGCTATCATAGAGACATGCAACTTTTAAAAGAAAAAATAATAGAGGGCATTAATGAAATAAAAAAATGTATTGAATTAACTAGTTATTCAATTAAGAAAATTAAGATAAGAAAAAATATTTTAGATGATAAAAAATATGAGTACTCCTTTACAGTAGAAAATCTTAATAAATTAGTAAATAGTGGTTTATCATTTAGAGATGCCTATATAAAAATATCAGAATCGATAAAAAAAGGTAATTACATTCCAGAAAAAAATATAGAGCACAATCTTATTGGAAGTATAAATAATTTATGTTTAGAAGAAATAAGAGCTAAGATGAAAAATTACTTTAATTAAATTATTTAGATCTCGATTTTAAAACATCAATTACATTTTTCATTTTATATCCCTTGTCTTGCAGAAGAATTAAATAGTGAAACAAAAGATCAGCAGACTCATTTAAAAATAATTTCCCGTTGTTATCTTTAGCTTCAATAACCATCTCTACTGCTTCCTCTCCAACTTTTTGAGCAATCTTATTTGTTCCTTTTCTAAAAAGATTTGAAACGTAGCTAGATTCATCAAGATTATTTTTTCTATTTTCAATTACTCCCTCGAGGATATCAATAAAATTTTCTGATTTGTTAATTTCTTCAAAACAAGTGTCATCTCCTTTGTGACAAACTGGACCGACTGGATTTACTTTTATTAATACAGTATCGTTATCACAATCTTCTTTTAAAGAAACAACATGTAATTCGTTACCACTTTCCTCTCCTTTTTTCCAAATTCTTTGTTTAGTTCTACTATAAAAATGAACAATATCAGTATTTAAAGTTAAACTTAAGGATTCTTGATTTAAATAACCTAACATCAATACTTTATAAGTTGTATTGTCTTGAATAATTGCGGGCACTAAACCGTCTTTGTTTTTACTAAAATCTAATTTCATAATCGTATTGGTATATTATTATTTTTTAATTCTGTTTTAAGATCTTTTAATCTTATTTCATTAAAATGAAATACACTAGCAGCAAGTGCTGCGTCAATATTACCAGATTTAAAGACTTCATTAAAATGTTCAATTTTTCCCGCTCCTCCTGATGCAATTATTGGGATATTGACTATTTGCGACAACTTTTCAAGCGCCTGACAAGCAAATCCATTTTTAGTTCCATCATGATCCATCGAAGTAAAAAGAATTTCTCCTGCTCCCCTATCCTCTACTTCTTTAGCCCAGTCAAATAACCTGATTTCTGTTTTAACTCTTCCTCCAACCAAATACACAAACCAATCATTATCGACATACTTAGCATCAATTGCCACTACAATGCACTGGGTTCCAAAATTTGTTGCTAATTCATTAATAAAATCAGGGTTTTTTACAGCATAGCTATTTATCGAAACCTTATCTGCTCCGCTTTTAAGAAGAATATCAACATCTTCTACTGTTTTAATTCCACCGCCAACAGTGAAGGGGATATTAATATTCTTTGAAATCTCATCAGCTAGCTTAGCAAATGTTTTTCTATCTTCTTTTGTAGCGGTTATATCTAAAAAAACAAGTTCATCTGCTCCATTTTCAGAGTAATACCTAGCAAGCTCAACCGGATCCCCCGCATCTACAAGATCAACAAAATTAACTCCCTTTACAGTTCTTGAGTCTTTAATATCAAGACACGGAATTATTCTTTTTGCTAGCATTTTGTTTCTATAAAATTCATTAAACTTTTCAATTCTATTTTGTTTTCATAAATAGCTTTCCCTAAAATAGCACCCTCACAACCAGCTTCATTCAATTTTTCTAAATCTTCAATACATGATATTCCACCTGAAGCAATTAAAGAAATACCTTTAAATGACTTCAATATATCTTTATATATTTCTGTAGAGGGTCCTTTTAACATTCCGTCTTTGGATATATCTGTTGGAATGACATATTTAATTCCTTTAGAAATGTGATATTCTAAAAAATCCATAAGATCATTTCCTGAATCATTAAGCCACCCATTAGTTTTAATCTTATTGTCTAAAAAATCAGCTCCTAAAATTATTTTATCGCTTCCATATTTTTCAAACAAATCATCAAAGGTTTCAGGATCTGAAACAGCTATGCTTCCTAGTGTTACTTGAGATGCGCCTGACTCAAATGCGACTTTAACATCTTCAATTGATTTTAAACCACCTCCAAAATCTACTTTTAAAGCTGTTTTTAAGGCAATTTGCTCAAGAATCTTATAATTTATAATCTTACTTGACTTAGCTCCATCTAAATCAACCAAATGAAGAAAATCTATTCTATGATCTTCAAATCGCTGAGCCATCTCAAATGGATTAGAGCTATAAATAGTTTTTTTATTATAATCACCCTGTGATAACCTAACACATTTTCCCTCAATAATATCTATAGCTGGAATTACTCTCATTACTAATTATTTATAAAATTTTTAAGCACTAATTCACCTTTACTTCCACTTTTTTCAGGATGAAACTGAACACCAGTGAAGTTATTTTTTTTAATAGCAGTACTATAATTGATTCCGTAATTGGAGATAGCAACAGCATGTTTTAAAATCGGAACATAATAACTATGAACTAAATACATGTATTCGTTTTCATTAATTGAATCAAATAAACTGGTTTTTAAATCAAAAATAGTGTTCCACCCTATTTGAGGAACTTTTAATGAATTATTAAACCTTTTTACATTTGAATCAAATATTTTCAAGCAATCTGTATTTCCTTCCTCAGAAAAATTACACATTAACTGCATGCCTAAGCATATACCCAACACAGGCTGCTTGAGTTGTGGAATAAGCAAGTCTAAACCTTTAGATTTAAGTTTTCTCATTGCACTAGTGGCCTGACCAACACCAGGGAAAATAACTTTATCAGAACTAGAAATAACTTCTTTATCTGATGTTAATACACTATTACAACCTAGTCTTTTCAAAGCATACTTAACACTTTGAGTATTTCCAGCACCATAATCAATTATTGCTATTCTCATTATAAAACTCCCTTTGTTGAGGGTAATATTAGTTTATCTTGATTTTTTGAAACTGCTGTTTTTATACACTTAGCAAAAGCTTTAAATATAGATTCGATTTTATGATGTTCATTTGTTCCTTCAACTTTAATATTAGCATTTAACTTGGCTCCATCACAAAAAGATTTAAAAAAATGATAAAACATTTCTGTTGGCACATCTCCTATTTTTTCTCTTTTAAACTCAGCATCCCAAACCAGCCAACCTCTTCCCCCAAAATCTATAGCAACCTGAGCTAAGCAATCGTCCATAGGTAGGGAAAAAGCATATCTTTCTATACCTATTTTCTTCCCTAAAAGAGATGAAAAAGATTCTCCAAGAGCAATAGCGGTATCCTCTACAGTGTGATGTTCATCAACATTTAAATCACCATCTACTTTGATGTTTAAATCTACAAGTGAATGTTTGGAAAGCTGATCAAGCATATGATCAAAAAAAGAAAGACCAGTATCTATATTACTTTTACCAGTACCATCTAAATCAAGTTCAACCTCAATATTTGTTTCATTAGTTTTTCTTTTAAAAGAGGAATACCTGTTTAATCCACTCAAGTAATCATAAACAGATTTCCAAGAATCTGTTTTAAGTTTAACAACATCATTTAATGAATCGTTAACATCTGATCCGTTATAAAGTATTCCAGAACAGTTTAAATTTTTAGCAAGATGCATATCAGACTCTCTGTCTCCAATAACAAAAGAATTCTTGATATCAATTTCAGGATCCTCAATATATTCTGTTAACATTCCAGTTCTTGGTTTTCTGTAATTGGAGTTCTCATTTTCAAAACTTTTATCAATGTGAGTTTTAAAAAAACTAACCTCTTCATTTTTAAATGAATTAATAATAAAATTTTGAACAGGCCAAAACGTTTCCTCTGGAAAAGAATCTGTACCTAAACCGTCTTGATTAGTAACCATAACCAGTTTAAAGTCTAACTCTTCACTTATCTTATTTAAATACTTAAAAACACCAGGAAAAAAAGATAATTTATCAAAACTATCTAATTGTTTATCAATCTTAGGTTCCTCAACTAAAGTTCCGTCTCTATCTATAAATAGAATTTTTTTCATAACTGATTAAGTATTTTAATTAAACTTTTATTTTCATTTTCTGTTCCAATCGTGATTCTTAAACAATTTTGACACAATGGTTGATTAGACCTGTCTCTAACAATAATACCATTCTTTAATAACTGATTATATCTTAAATCAGCATTATCAACTTTAACTAAAAGAAAATTTGAATCAGATTTATATATTTTCTCAATAAAATCAAGTTTTTCTAAACAGGATAGTAATAGCTTTCTTTGATTTAATACAAGATCAATATTCTTTTTAATCTCATCGATCTTGTTCAGCTCCTCTAAAGCTTTTCTCTCTGTAAGTACATTTATATTATATGGTGGTTTAATTTTATTTAAGTAATTAATAATTTTTTGATTTGAAAACCCCATACCAAGTCTTATTCCAGCCATTCCATAAGCTTTAGACATAGTTTGAGTAATTATCAAGTTATTATTATCATTTATTAAGCTGATTAAAGACTGTTTAGATGAAAAATCTATATAAGCCTCATCAACCACAACAACCCCATTAAAACCTTTGATTAAGTCAGTTAAATCATTTGTATCAAATGAATTTCCTGTAGGGTTATTAGGTGAACACAAAAACAAAATCTTAATGCATGATGAACTTAATTTTAGGATTTCATTTTTATCAATTGAAAAATCACTTTTTAATGGAATTTCAATATTCTCAACTCCATTGGTTTTAGCGATGACATCATACATTCCATAAGTTGGCGGAAGAGTGATGATTTTATCCTTATTAGGATTGCAAAAGACTCTTACAATTAAATCTAAAATTTCATCAGTTCCATTTCCAAATACAATTTGATTTACATTAACATTTTTTATATTAGAAACTACCTTTGTTAGTTCAGTGTGTTTATTATCTGGATACCTATTAATTGCATTCTCAAAAGGAGATTCATTTGCATCCAAATAGATGAATTTCTTATCGTTTAACTTCTTAAAATCATCTCTTGCAGATGAATAAGAGGACATGTTTTTTATATTATTTCTTACCAGAGTATCTATATTCATTTTAATTATTTAAATCTTTTACTCTAATTGATATTGCATTTTTGTGGGCTTGTAAACCTTCAGCATCAGCCATAGTTTCAACTGTTTTAGAAATATTCAATAAACCTTCTTTTGATATTTTTTGAAACGTTATGGTCTTTAAAAAACTATCTAAATTAACTCCACTGTATTGTTTAGCATTTCCATTTGTAGGAAGTGTGTGATTTGTTCCAGAGGCATAATCACCAGCACTTTCAGGTGTATAGTTCCCTATAAAAACAGAGCCAGCACTTACTATTTTGTCAATAAAAAAAGATTCATTTTCTACATTAATTATATAATGTTCTGGCGCATATTGATTAATAAATTCAACTGCCTCTAATTTATTTTCAAAAAATATAAGTTTTGAATTTGAAATTGATTTATTTATAAAATCCTTTCTGTCTAAATTTTCAATTTGATCATTTATACATTTTTCAACATCATTAATTAAAGACTTTGAAAGACTCACAAAAATCACTTGACTGTCTGGACCATGCTCTGCTTGAGATAATAAATCTGAGGCTATATACTCAGGATTAGCGTTCTGATCTGCTAAAACTAATAATTCACTAGGACCAGCAGGCATATCTATTGCAGTATTGAAATTTATAGATTTTAATTTTGCATAGGTAACGTACTGATTTCCTGGGCCAAATATCTTGTTAACTTTTGGTACTGACTCCGTACCAATACTCATAGCTGCTATTGATTGTGCTCCACCAACACAAATAACTTTATTTACCTTACATAGTTTAGCACAGTATAATATTGCAGGATGAAGTTCACCATTATTGTTTGGAGGAGAGCAAAGAACTATATTTTTACAATTTGCTATCATAGCTGGAATTGCCAACATTAATACTGAAGAGAATAATGGAGCTGTTCCACCAGGAATATATAAACCAACATTTTCAATGGCTCTTTTTTCTTGCCAGCAAAACACACCAGGTGTTGTTTCAGTTTTTTTAGAGTTAAAAGCCTGATTTTTATGAAATTTGTAAATATTATTAAAAGCTATATTGATGGATTCTTTTAAATCTTTATCAATATCATTTTCAGAATTATTTATTTTTTTATCACTAACTAGCAGATCATTTAAATTAACCTTATCAAATTTATTAGTATAATCAACTAAAGCCTCATCTCCTTTTAATTTGACATTTGTAAAAATTTCATCTACAATACCTTTTACAGAGTCAAGACTGTATAAAGGTCTTTTTGCAAGTGATGACCATGTGTTTTTTTCAGGATTAAATACTTTATTCATTATAAAACCATTTTTTCAATTGGACATACTAATATATCTTCTGCACCAGCATCTTTAATTTTATCAATCACTTCCCAAAAGGCATTCTCATTTATCACTGAATGTAATGAGCTCCAACCCTCCTTGTTAAGCGGGAGAACGGTAGGACTTTTTAAAACTGGCAGTATTTTTGAAATAGCGCTTATTTTATCATTTGGGGCGTTTAAAAGAATATACTTAGATTCTTTAGCTTTTAAAACAGCTCTAATTCTAAATAAAAATTTTTCTAACAAGTACTTATTAGATTTTAATAATTTTTTATTTCCAGCTAAAACAGCTTGTGATTCGTGAATTACGAACACTTCCTTTAGATTGTTTTTATAAAGTGTACTTCCGCTTGAAACTATATCACATATAGCATCTGAAAGCCCAATATTTGGAGCTATTTCAACAGAACCGTTAATTACGTGAATATCAGCTGTAATATTATTTTTAATTAGAAACTTTTTAAGTGTATTAGGATATGATGTCGCAATTTTTAAACTATCCAGAAAAGATACTGATTCAAAGCTTGCATCTTTTGGAACAGCAATTGAAACTTTACATTTTGAAAAACCTAGATTTTCAATAATGTCTATATCAAAATCTTTTTCAATTAGTAAATTTTCACCAATTATTGCCAAATCAACTACACCATCATTAATGTATTTAGGAATATCACTATTTCTTAAAAAATAAACTTCAATTGGAAAGTTTCTTGAGGATGCTATTAATTGGTCTTTGTAGTTATCTATGTTAATTCCACATTTATTTAAAAGATTTAGAGAATCTGTATTAAGTCTTCCAGATTTTTGAATTGCGATTTTAAGTTTTTTCATTTATTAATTTTTATTAAAAAAAAAACCCGTTTGAATTAACAAACGGGTTTATATAATAATATAACAATATCATCACATCACTCGTTTGAGGATATTTAAATGATGATGATTGTTACGATTAAATTTCATTATTAGAATTTGAAGTACAAATATTATAAAAAAATTATTGATTTCCTAGAATTATTGGCAAACCATCTTTTCCACTTCCAATTACAATTACTTTTGAATTTGGAGACTCAGATAATTTAGTAGTAGCTTCAATACCTTTATCTCTCAAAATATTTGTAGTTAGAGAAGAATTAAGTATTCTATTTGCATCTGCTTTACCTTGGGCATCAATTCTAACTTTTTCAGCTTCTTTTCTAGCTGATTCAAGTTTAAACTCATATTCCAAAGACATTTGTTCTTGACTAAGCTTTCTTTCTATTGCCTGTTTTATTGTATTTGGTAGCGTTACATCTCTAACTAAAACATCATTAATTTGAACATGTTGTTCCTCTACTCCTTTTTTTAATTCATCAAAAATTTCACTTTCAATAGCATCTCTCTTGGTTGAATATAGTTGTTCTGGTGTATATCTTCCTACAACACTTCTAGCAACAGCCCTGATATTAGGAACAATAACTATATCTAAATAATTCGAACCTTTAGTTTGGTGTAGTAAACCTAATTCATCTGCTTTAGGTTGATATAACACAGAAACATCTAATGAAATTTCTAGACCATTTGAAGATAATACTTGCATTTGACTTTCAAAAACTTCCTGTTGTTTTACATTATACAAGTAAACTTTATTCCAGGGTGCAATAATATGAAAACCTTCACCCAGTGGTGGCTCATCAGTCACCACACCTCCTCCAAATGTTTCAAATAATACTCCTGCTTCTCCATAGCCAATGTTTACAGCTGATTTCATAAGAATTATGAAACTAACCATTACTGCTATCACAATAGGTAATCCAATTTTGTTAATTCTGTCCATTTTATTTTTATTATTATTATTATTATTTATGTTAACATGCCTCCGTCCACATTAATTACTTGACCAGTAATAAAATTAGAAAGATCTGAAGACAAAAATAAGCAAAGATTTGCAACATCTTCAGGTTTTCCTCCTCTTTTTAAAGGAATTCCTTCAATCCATTTATTTACTATGTCCTCACTCAGTTGATCGGTCATTTCTGTCTGGATAAAACCAGGCGCAACAACATTTGATCTAATATTTCTTGAACCTAATTCTAAAGCAATTGACTTTGAAAACCCAATAATTCCAGCTTTGGAAGCGGCATAATTAGATTGACCAGCGTTACCTTTAACCCCAACTATTGAACTTATATTTATAATACTTCCTGATCGTTTTTTTAAAAAAACTCTCTGACAAGCTTTAACCATATTAAAGACCGATTTTAAATTAACCTCAACCACTTTGTCAAAATCTTCCTCATTCATTCTTAATAACAAATTATCTCTAGTAATACCAGCATTATTAATTAAAACATCAAACGTGTCAAAATCATTTAATATATTTTCAACTAAAGATTGAGATTCTTCATAACTGGCCGCATTACTTTGATAAGCCTTACATTCAACCCCTGTGCATTTGATTTCCTTTACAAGTTTATTAGCAGATTCAATCGACTGACTGTAGGTGAAAGCAATATTTGCTCCATTTTTAGCTAGAATTGAAGCAATTCCTTTTCCAATACCCCTACTAGCTCCAGTGATAATTACTGTTTTCCCTTTTAATAAATTCATGAATTTATAATAAACTTATTCAAAATTACTAATTATATAGAATCTCAGCTACTTTCTTTCCAATTTCTGCAGGAGAATCCACAACATGAATCCCACATTCTCTCATTACTTTTTTCTTAGCCTCAGCTGTGTCTTCAGTTCCTCCAACAATAGCACCTGCATGGCCCATAGTTCTTCCTTTTGGAGCAGTTTCTCCAGCAATAAAACCAACAATTGGCTTTTTATTTCCATTTTCTTTAACCCATAATGCAGCAATAGTTTCTAATTGACCTCCAATTTCACCAATCATAACAATACAATCTGTTTCATGATCTTCCATAAACAACTTTATTGCATCTTTGGTTGTTGTGCCAATTATTGGATCACCTCCAATTCCTATTGCTGTAGAAATCCCCAAACCCTGTTTAACAACCTGATCAGCAGCTTCATATGTTAGAGTACCAGATTTTGATACCAAACCTACTTTACCCTTTTTAAAAACAAAACCAGGCATAATACCGACCTTTGCTTCGTCAGGGGTTATAATGCCAGGACAATTAGGTCCAATTAATGTACAATCTTTGTTTTTTATATATTGATTAACCTTCGTCATGTCAGAAACAGGTATTCCTTCAGTTATTGCAATTATTATCTTTATACCAGCATCTGCTGATTCCATTATAGCATCAGCAGCAAAACCAGCTGGAACAAAGATTATTGATGTGTTAGCTTTAACTTTTAAAACCGCTTCATATACAGTATTAAAAACGGGTTTATCTAAATGCAACTGCCCTCCTTTTCCTGGGGTGACACCACCAACAATATTAGTTCCATAAGAAATCATTTGCTCCGAATGAAAAGTACCTTCACCGCCAGTAAATCCTTGTACAACAATTTTAGAATTCTTATCTACTAGTATGCTCATATATGTTTTAATTTTTAACTCGTTCTATGTAAGATCCTTTTTCAGGGTCAATTTTTATTGAATCTCCTTCATTAATAAATAATGGTACATTTATAGATGCCGCAGTTTCAAGAATAGCAGGTTTAGTTGCATTAGTAGCGGTATTTCCTTTTAAACCCGGTTCAGTAGAAGTTACTTTCAAAATAACACTTTGCGGCATTTCTATTGAAAGACTCGTTCCATCTTCAGTGTTTGTTAGAACAGTAACTATTTCACCTTCTTTTAAAAATCCGTGAGCATCTAACAAGTTTTCTTCAATTGTAATCTGATTGTAATCACTAACATTCATGAAATGATAAGTTTGACCATCTTTATACAAAAATTGAAACTTTTTGGTTTCAACCCTAACTTCATCTATCTTATGTCCAGCAGAAAAAGTATTATCAATAACTTTTCCATTAGTTACGCTTTTGAGTTTAGTCCTGACAAACGCAGGGCCTTTTCCTGGTTTGACATGTAAAAAATCTATAATTTTATAAATATCGTTATTATAGTGAATACAAAGTCCTTTTCTAATATCTGATGATGATGCCATATCTTAATTTTGAAAATATCCTTTCATTATTCCTCTTTGTGAGTTTTGAATAAATTGTATTATTTCATCTCTTTCTTTGGTGGCTTCCATTTCACCTTCAATAATTTTTACAGCTTGCGTATTATTATATTTTTTTTGATATAATGTTCTGTAAATAGATTGAATTTCCATAATTACTTTACTGTCAAAGCCTCTTCTTCTCAATCCAACTGAATTTATTCCAACATAAGAAATAGGTTCTCTGGCAGCTTTTACAAACGGAGGAATATCTTTCCTGACAAGTGAACCTCCAGCAACGAAAGCATGGTTTCCGATAGAACAAAATTGGTGAACAGCGACCATTCCAGCTAAAATAACATAACTGCCTACCGTAACATGACCAGCCAAAGTAGAATTATTTGAAAAAATACAATTGTTTCCAATTAGACAATCATGAGCAATATGAGAATAAGCCATTATCAAACAGTCTTTTCCAATAACGGTTTTATTTCTATCCTCAGTTCCTCTGTTGATAGTCACACATTCTCTCACAGTTGTATTATCTCCAATTACAGCAGTTGTATCCTCCCCATTAAACTTTAAATCTTGAGGAACAGCAGAAATTACAGAACCTGGGAATATTGAACAATTTTTTCCAATTCTGGCTCCACTCATAATAGTAACATTTGAACCTATCCAAGTTCCTTGACCAATAATAACATTATTATCAATAGATGAAAATGGTTCAACTACAACATTTTTAGCGATTTTAGCTCCAGGATGAATAAATGATAACGGTTGATACATTATGTGTCTGTTTTTCTTATAATTTTAGCCATTAAATCGGCTTCACTTGTTAATTTACCATCTACAAAAGCTTGTGCTCTCATATGGCATATTCCTCTTCTCAAAGGAGATAATAATTCGCATTTAAAAATTAAAGTATCACCAGGAACAACAGGGTATTTAAACTTTGCATTATCGATTTTAGCAAAAAAAGTTAAATAATTTTGAGGATCTGGAACAGTATTTAAAATTAAAACACCTCCTGCTTGAGCCATAGCTTCAATTTGAAGTACTCCTGGCATAATAGGCTTTCCTGGAAAATGACCATTAAAAAAGTCTTCATTAATAGTTACATTTTTTAAACCTATAACATGATCATCGGAAATTTCTAAAATTTTATCAATAAATAAAAATGGAGGTCTATGAGGTAAAAGCTCTTGAATTTGATTAACGTCCATTATTGGAGGTTTTGTTAAATCAATTTGAGGAGCTAAATTTCTCTTTTCATTTTTAATTATTGAAGACAGGTGTTTAGTAAACATAGAGTTTACAAAATGTCCAGGTTTATTGGCAATAACCTTACCTTTAATTCTGGTTCCTAATAGAGCAAGATCACCCACTACATCTAACAGTTTATGTCTCGCCGCTTCATTAGGATAATGTAAATTTAAATTGTCAAGAATTCCATTGCTTTTAACGGAAAGTTTATCTGTATTGAAAGCTTTTTTAAGTTTGGACATGGTTTCGTCAGAAAGTTCTTTATCAACATAAACAATTGCATTGTTTAAGTCACCTCCCTTAATTAGACCATTGTCTAAAAGCATTTCAATTTCATGAAGAAAACTAAAGGTTCTTGCATTAGCAAACTCAGTATTGAACTGTGATATTTTTTTCATTGTAGCATTTTGAGTTCCTAAAATTTTTGTCCCAAAATCAACCATGGTCGTAACTTCATAAGAATTGGATGGAATAACCGTTATATCACTGCCTGTATTTTCATCATAATAAGAAATCACTTCTTTGACTACATATTCATTTCTAATTGCTTTTTGCTCTTTTATGCCTGCTTTTTGTAATGCTTCAACAAAATATTTAGAGGAACCATCCATGATTGGAGGCTCAGATGCATCTAGTTCAATGAGGATGTTGTCAATTTCCATTCCAACTAGGGCAGCCAGAACATGCTCAGATGTTTTAATCTTTATTCCATTTTTATCAAGATTTGTTCCTCTGTCAGTGTTGACTACATAGTTAATGTTCGCTTCAATAATTGGCTTTTCAGGTAAGTCAGTTCTACAAAATGCATACCCAAAATTTTCCTCAGCAGGTTTAAAAGTTAAATTAACTTCCTTCCCAGTATGAATTCCTACTCCTTTCAATGAAACAGGTTTTGAAATAGTATGTTGTTTAGACATCTTTATTGTTTTTAAAAATCTTTTCCAAAGATTTAATTATTGATGGTAAATTTTTAAAATGAACATAGGATTTGTTGTAATCAATGTATTTAATTGCAGGGTAACCCATTACAGATGTGTCCGACTTAATACTCCTTAATACACCAGATTGTGCCTGAATCATAACTCTATCTCCAATTGTTAGATGACCTCCTACTCCAGCTTGCCCTCCAATCATACAGTTTTTTCCAATGGTTGTTGATCCAGCTATTCCTACGCAAGCAGCAATAACTGTGTTCTCACCAATGATTACATTATGAGCCACTTGAATTAAATTATCCATTTTAACCCCTTTTTTTATGATTGTAGAACCTAAGGTTGCTTTGTCAATTGTACAATTAGATCCGATCTCGACATCATCCTCGATTATAACGTTTCCATTGTGACTAACTTTAATTTGATTTCCGTTTTTATCTAAATTGAAACCAAATCCATCAGAACCAATAACAGTTCCACTATGAATAATGCAACTATCGCCAATAATTGAATTGTTATATATCTTAACCCCAGAATAAATTATGGTATTATCTCCAATAACCACATTTTCACCAATGAAAACTTGAGAGTGAATTTTAACGTTTCTACCAATTTTTGAATTTGATTTGCAAATTGAGAAGGCTCCAAAGAAAAGGCCATTTTTATAAATAACATTTTTTTCAATAATAGAATGCTTTTCAATACCTATTAATTGTTTTTTATCAGAACCAAAATGATTTAATAATTTAGAAAAAGACTCATTTGGATCATTAACCCTAATCAAGGTGCATTTAACAGGCTTTTCTATTTTTAATTTTTTGTCAATAATAATAATTGAAGAATTTGATGTGTAGAGAAAATCATTGTACTTAGGATTTCCTAAAAAAGATAATGAATTTTTTTCGCCACTTTCAATTTTTGAAAGTTTATCAATAAAAACCTTATTGTTTCCTTCAACAATTCCCCCTAACATGTCAGCGATTGTAATGGCATTTAATTTCATCGACGCAAAAGTATGAAAAATGAATTAATTACATTTTGGATATTTAATATTATAATGATTGATATTTATATTTAACTAAATTTGAAATATAAATATATATATGATTAATATTTTATGGATTGACGATGAAATAGAACATTTTAAATCTCACATTCTCTTTTTAAATAAAAAAGGGTATGAAGTCACAACCTGTAAAAGTGGCCCTGAAGCAATTAAATATCTTAATAAAAATTTTTGTGAAGCCATACTAATAGATCAAAATATGCCTGGTCTCTCCGGAACTCAATCAATTGAATTAATAAATAAAAATCACCCTTTTGTTCCTATAATTATGATTACTCAAAGTTTAGAAAATGAAACAATTGAAAATGCATTAGGACTTAAGGTGAGTGATTATTTATTCAAGCCATTAAATCCTAATCAAATTTTATTGAGCCTCACAAAACTCTTTAGAAATAAAGAAATTGTTAGCAGTAAAATCATTTCTGATTATCAAAATTCTTTTCAAAAAATAAATAATAAAATTAATTTTTCTAATTCGATCGAAGATTGGATTGAAATTTATAAAACTATATGCAATTGGGAACTCAAGTTAAGTGACATTGATGAATTAGAAATCTCAGAAATTCTTATGTCTCAAAAAAAACAAGCTAATAAATTGTTTTCTGATTTTATAGAAAATAATTACGAATATTTAATTAATAATAATGACTTCCTATCCTCAATAAATTTATTTAAAACCAATATAGTTCCAGAATTATCTAAAGGACACCCTACTCTAATGATTTTAATTGATAATCTTAGATACGATCAATGGAAAACCATCGAGCCTTTTGTAGTTGAAGATTATAGTATTAAGAAAAATATAATATACACAAGTATATTACCAACAACAACTCAGTACTGTAGGAATTCCATCTTTTCTGGCTTAAGCCCGATAGACATTAATAAGTTTCATCCAAATTACTGGGTTAATGAAACTGATGAGGGAGGGAAAAACAAATATGAAGATGAGTTAATTAATGAACAGTTTTTAAGGCTAGGTCTCGAGTCTAACTATAAATATCATAAAATATCAAATCCAAAGGACGGAGAGTCATTTTTAAATCGCATGAGTAACGAAAAACAAAATGAACTAACAGTAATGGTTTATAACTTTGTTGATATGATTTCACATGCAAAAAAGGATGTGAAGTTCATAAAAGAATTGGCATCAAGTGATAGAGCATACAGAGAATTAACTAAAGGGTGGTTTAAAAATTCTAAACTTAACGAAATAATAAAAAAAGGAAAAGATTTAGGGTTTAAGATTATTATAACGTCCGATCACGGTACCATTAATGTTGATAAGGCTACTTTAGTTTCAGGTGATAAAGAGATTTCAAACAATCTTAGATACAAGACATCTAGACAAATTCATTCTTCAAAAAAAGAAGCACTAAACTTAAAAAATCCTGAAAAGTTTTTGTTGCCATCTAATCATTTATCAAGTTGTTATATTTTTGCTAAAGAGAATACTTTTTTTGTTTACTCAAATAATTACAATAATTATGTCAACATGTTTAAAAATACATACCAACATGGAGGAATATCAATGGAAGAAATGTTTGTTCCTTTTATTGTTTTAGACCCTAAATAATATTTAATGATTTATTCAAAAAATGATTTAAAAAAAGCAAGTAAGTTTATCATTAAAAACTGTAAATCAAAAAATTATTTATTTAAAGGAAAAGTTGGTGCTGGAAAAACTACTTTAATTAAAGAACTTTGTTTAAACATGAATGTAAAAGACAATGTAAATAGTCCCACTTTTAGTATTATAAATGAATATTTAACTAACAGTTCTAACTATATTTATCACATGGACTTGTTTAGATTAGAAAGTGAAAATGAAGTAAATGATTTAGGTATAATAGAATATTTAGAAAATGATGATATTGTTATTATTGAATGGCCTGAAATAATATTAAATAATCTAAACATAAAACATTCTTTAATTGAAATAGACTATGTCAATGAAAACAAAAGAAAACTAACAATAACTAACAAAGTATAATGAGTTTATTCAAAAGATTACTTTTTTATTTTTTTGGTTTTCTAATCGGGTTGATTTTTTTATTTTATTTCATGGATAAAAAGAATACCACTTTTAATTATTCACCCAACAAAAGAGTTTTAGCTGATATTAAAAAAAAGAAATGGATTTTTAGTTCAGATATTGATTCCATTGAAATAAATAAAATTAATATTTTAAATGATTTTAACGTTGATTTTTCTAAAAGTGATGTAGATTTAGATTCATGTAAAATTTATGTAGTTGAAAAAAAATTAAAAGAAGATAATTTTTATTATTGGGTGAAAAATTGTTCTAAAAGCGCAATGTTTAAAAAAAATTCTTATTAAACATTTACTGATTTCCTTCTTTTTATTTCATTAAGAATCAGCTGAAGTTCTCTTCCAGTTTGACCTTGAACTGATGAGTTTTCTTCTGCTCGACGTATAAGATAGGGCATTAAGTTTTTTACTGGACCAAATGGAAGTATCTTAAAAACATTAAAACCTTCTTTTGCTAAATTAAAAGTAATATTGTCACTCATCCCATATAATTGACCAAACCAAATTTTATCATCATTTTTTAAAACTCCATTTTTAGACATCATGCTCATTATTTTTAGGACAGAAGCTTCATTATGTGACCCACAAACAAGACTAATTTTATTAATATTATTAAAAACAAAATCTAGACCTTTATTAAAGTTTAAATCTGTAGCTGATTTATCTTTACATATTGGAGATTTTATTTTCATAATAGCTGCTAATTCTCGTTCTTTTTCCATGTAAGCTCCTCTAACTAATTTGAAACCAAAAGTAATTCCAGTATTATTTTTTAATAATTTTTTCATATAATCTAAACGATCCCATCTATACATTTGAATAGTATTATAAACTATTGTTTTGTCTTTATTATATTTTAACATCATTTTGACTGCTAAATCATCAATCGCTTTTTGAACTAAAGTTTCTTCAGCATCAATTAAAATTTTAACGTTATTATCATAAGCTTTCTGACATACGCCTTGAAATCTTTTTACAACTCTATTCCACTCTGCATTTTCAATTGGATTTAAACTTATCCCTGATGTTACTTTTTCAAATAAATGAATATTTCCTAAACATGTTGGTTTAAAAACAGCAAATGGGATTTCATTGCGATTTTTTATAAATTCAATTATGGAAAGTTTCTTTTTATAGCATGAATCAAATTCATCTTCGGTCTTAAATGCTTCAGTGGAAAAATCAAGAACCGAGGATACGTTTTTATCAAACATTTTCTTTATTGTAGGGTCGCAATCTTGTTCGGAAATTCCTCCACAAAAATGATTAAAAACAAAAAACTTAATTATTGAAGTTACTGGAAGATTAAATTTTAGAGAAAAATTTGTTAAGGAAGTACCCAATTTGACCAAAAACTTATTTTGAATGATATTAAATAAAAACTTCCCTCTTAAAAGTTCAAAATCTGTTTTTAAGGAAAATGCATCTTTAGTATTACTAAATATAGACTTCAATTTTTTAAAATATTTATAATGCTAATTTACATGGTTTTTTAATAAAAAAAGATGTTATTTTTGTAATGTATCATTGAAATGTAATGAAAGAAATTAAATCCACAGACTACTCAATTTATTTTAAAAACGACGGGTATAGTGAACTTTTTAAGTTTATTAAATTAAAAAATTATTCTAAAATATTTATTCATTTAGATACCAATACTCATAAGCTTTGTTTAAAAGTTTTTTTAAATCAAGTTCAAGAGTTCAATTATCATTCGATAATATCAAAAGCTGGAGAAGAAAATAAAAATATTGAATCATGCGTGAAATTATGGAACAACCTGTCTGAATTAAATGGAGACAGAAAAAGTCTAATTATAAATTTAGGTGGTGGAGTTGTGGGAGATATGGGTGGGTTTGTTGCAAGTTGTTATAAAAGAGGAATAGATTTTGTAAATATTCCTACAACCCTATTATCTATGGTTGACGCTTCAGTTGGTGGTAAGACAGGAATAGATCTTGGTGTTTTAAAAAATCAAATAGGAATATTTTATGATCCAAAAATAGTTATTATTGACCCGCTTTATTTAGAAACCTTAGATGAGTCTGAACTGTTAAGTGGATATGCAGAAGTTTTTAAGCATTCCATTATTTCATCACTAAATACTTTTGATAATTTAATTTCAAAAAATGTTTCTTTGGATTTTAAAGATCTGAAAACTATAAAAAATTCCATAGAAATTAAAAATAATATTATATTGATAGACAGGAAGGAATTAAAGGAAAGAAAAGCACTTAATTTTGGACATACTCTTGGTCATGCTATTGAATCATATTTTTTGAACACTGAAAAAAAACTTTTACATGGCGAAGCAATTGCAATTGGAATTATTTTGGCATCATATATATCTAACAAAACTGTAGGTTTTTCAACTGAAGATATGAACAAAATCAAATCACATTTAATGATTTTTTACAAAAAAATAACATTTACTAGTTTAGAAATTAAAGGAATTACAAAACTATTGATTCACGACAAAAAGAATAGTCACGGTAAAATCAATTTTGTTCTTATCAAAGAAATAGGCAGACCTGTCTATGATATTGAAATCAACAATGAATTAATAACAGATTCATTTAAGTATTACTCTATTTAATTAAGCTGAATTTCTACTGGCATTAATATTTCCAAAAAGTGATCTAGTAACCATTTTTTCATATGTTTTTAAATCGCTTTTAGTAAGTTCTCCACCTTCAATTTGTTTGATTTTTCTTAAAGCATATTGTTGTATAGTAATGAGAGGCAATACTATTTTTTCTCTTGTTTCTATTGAAGCTTTATTAGCTGGTTCGTTTTCCATCAAATTTTTAAAACCAGATAATTTTAAAATTAACAATTTAGATAATTCATATTCATTATAAATAATAGTCCAAAACTCCCCAAATTCGGGATCTTCTTTCATATATGCAGTGAGCTTAAAAAAAGATTTTGTTAAACTCATCATACTGTTAGATATTAAAGTTCTAAAAAAAGGTGATCTTTTATAGAGTTTTTTCAAATCAGAAAACTTGTTATTATCATCATAATATTTCAAAGCTGTTCCAACCCCATAAAAACCTGGGACATTTTGCTTTAATTGACTCCAACTACCTACAAAAGGAATAGCTCTCAAGGAATTAAAATCAAATTTATCATCAGATTTACCTCTCTTAGAGGGTCTACTCCCAATATTTGTTTTAGCATAATATTTAATGGTACTCATGTGTTCTAAATAAGGAACAAATTTAGGGTGATTTTTAAAATCGGTGTATGATTTGTAACTTATTTGAGCAAGTTTATCTAAAATAGCCTTATCATCTTTTTTTGAATCATTTGAATCAAAATTTAGAACTCTATTTTGAATACCCGCACTTAACAGCTGTTCCAAATTATATTGACACGAATCTACAGTTCCAAAATTAGAGCTTATAGTTTGACCTTGAACAGTTAACTGAATTTCGTCAGATTCAACAAAAGTTCCCATGGATGCATAAAATTGATGTGTATTACCTCCTCCTCTAGCTGGAGGTCCACCTCTCCCGTCAAAAAACACCACTTTAACGCCATATTTTCTAGAAATAGAAGTTAGAGACTCTTTTGCTTTTAAAATACTCCAATTAGCCATTAAATAGCCTCCATCTTTGGTTCCATCAGAAAAACCTAACATTATTGTTTGCCTATCTTCTCTGTTTGCTAAATGTTTTCTGTATGTAGAGTTATTATAAACCGATTCCATCACCTTAGCTGCTACTTTTAAATCTGAAACTGTTTCAAACAAAGGAATAATATCAACCGTTGGACTCTTCCAATCACTTAATTTAAACATTGAAAATACTTCCAATATGTTCAAAGCAGATTGGTTGTTACTAATTATATATCTATTTGACCCCATTTCACCATTTGATTTTTGAATCAACTTCATTGCTCTTATTGAACTAAGAATTGACACTACTGAATCATTAGTAAAGGAATTTACTGGAATATCTCCACTAAGTTTAGAGAGAATTTTTATTTTTTGATCTTCAGATAAAGTGCTGTAATTCTCCTTTGAATTAGTTATTAAAAGATCTTGGGCAACTTTAAATACACTTTCGAATGCCTTACTATGTATTCTAGAATCTTGCCTAATATCCAAACTTGCAAAATGATATCCAAAAATATTTACTTTATTAATTATATCATCCAACTGATCTAAAAACAAAGATTTATGTTCAGAAATTAAAATTTCACGAACATTATAAAGTTGTTTTTTTAATTCGATTAGGCTTATTTTTGGATCTTTGCTATGATTAGTGATACTCAAATACAATCTATTTTCTAAATCAATTATAATTGTCTCTATATTCTTAAATGTCAATCTTCTTCTTAACTTTCTAATATCCCTGTAATAATTTTTTATAATATCACTTCTTAATTTTAATGAAGTTTTTAAAGTAATTTCTGTTGTTACAAATGGATTACCATCCCTATCTCCACCAGGCCAAAAGCCTAAATTTAAAATATCATTATTAAACTCTTTTCCATCAAAAATATTTGATCTTATGTATTTATATATATTACTTATGGAATTATAGAAAACATTCTCTAAATACCATGTTAAACTTACTGCCTCGTCATATGGAGAAGGTTTTTTATTTTTAAAAAAGGGGGTTTTTCCTAACTGAGATAATAAAGTCTTTATTTCAACTAAATCATTGTTCTTAACCGCATCGGTTAAATCAGTAATAATTCCCAAAACTGAACCAGGGTAAAACTGAGTTGGGTGAGCAGTTAAAACTGGTCTTACTTTAAATTTAGATAAGTATTTTTTAAACTCCGTTTTTTTATTTTTTGATTCAACTTCCTCCTTCAAACTTCTTAGTGTTCCCCTACCATCAAGATTATTTATTTTAGAAAATGAAGCATCTTCAACAGCGTCAAATAAAACAACCTGTCGTTCTATATATTGAATAAATTGAAATAATAATGCAATTTTCTCTTTTTCACTACTCTTGTTTAAATAGATCGTAAAAAAATTATCAACTATTTGAGTTGGATTATTGTTGTTATTATAACCTTCCACACAAATTTTTTCGAATAAAGGTAACATCACTCCAGTATTAGATATACTTTCGTAGGGAAGAGTTGAAAATATGCTGTTATAAACTTGGAATTTAGATAGTACTTTATCGTTAAATCTTTCCTTTTTTGTAAGTTTTCTCACTTAATTAATCAAAATCTTAAAGTTCATTAAAAATTCTATGCATTAGGCGTTTTTTATCATTTATACTTTCCTCTAAAGAAATCATTGTTTCTGTTCTAGAAACACCCTCAATGTCATCAATATTAAAAATAATCTCCTTAGCGTGATCAGTACTTTTGGCCCTAACCTTACAAAATATATTAAATTTTCCAGTCGTTATATGAGCTACTGTTACAAATGGAACAGCCTCAAGACTCTTTAACACATATTTTGTTTGATGAGTTTTTTCTAAGAAAATCCCAATGTAAGCAATAAAAGTATATCCTAACTTTTTATAATCTAAGGTCAATGAAGAACCTTTAATTATTCCTGCATCTTCCATTTTTTTAACTCTTACATGAACAGTTCCAGCGGAAATTAATAATTTTTTTGCTATATCAGTAAAAGCTGTTCTGGTATTATCAATTAAAAGGTCTAATATTTGATGATCAATTTCATCTAATTTGATTTTAGTCATTTTATTGTTTTTAAATTTAAAGAAAAGTAAATATATTGAATTATTTTCACATAATTATTAAAATCATTGAATTATTCGCAATTTATTAACGTAAACTAATAAATCACTTAATATATTCGTATTTAAATCGAAGCATTTTTTTACATTTTTGAAATCTAAATCACTATGTCCAAACATATTAGCTAAATTTCCTTTTTTATCAATGTATGGATCAAATTTTATTTCTTTTAAGCTATGGTCTAGAGTCTCGTTAAACATGATCGAAATATTAGTTCTGTAAATCTTACTCTCTTTCAGCACCTTCACGTTTCTCAATAAAATATCTGTTAAGTAGGTTGTGTTTTCAGGAATTAAATAATAATCCTTGTAATCAATATCTACAAATTCGTTAAAAGCAATTGATTTTAAAGATAAAATTAATGCAATACACATATACTTTCGAGTAACTTCTCTATCATAATCATCCTTAAAATGACCAGATTCAAAAAGAATAGTTGGGGTTTTTAATGATTGAAAAGTATCTCCCACACAATTTTCATTAAAATCATCATTATATCTAGAAAAATGTCCTGGAATTAATTCTGATAGACTATTTGCAATTGAAGATATTATCTTCATACTAGTTATTCTGGATTTACTTTCAGACTTATTAATATCT
>QOPV01000009.1:0-62500 GCA_003331265.1 Cryomorphaceae bacterium
AATGGAAAACCAATGCCAGCAAGTGATTACTGGTTCAGAGTAAACCTAGAAGATGGAAGAGAATTTAAATCACACTTCAGCCTAGTAAGAGCATGGTAAAATTAATTGATACTATTAATCCATGTGTCAATTTTCTGCTCAAGTAACTGCAAAGGAATACAACCTGACTCTAATATTTTTTCGTGGAATATTTTAATATCAAATTTATCACCCAGTTTATTTTCAGATCTGGACCGTAATTCTCTAATTTTTAATTGACCTATTTTATAAGATAATGCTTGACCTGGATTAGCCATATAACGTTCAATTTCAGAAATAATTCCTGCTTCAGATTCTGCCTCATTATCTAATGAATATTGGATAGCTTTTTCTCTTGACCATCCTTTAGTGTGAATACCTGTATCTACAACTAACCTAATAGCTCTATGCATTTCAGCACTAAGCATTCCAAAGTATTGATATGGATCATCATACAAACCAAGTTCTTTTCCTAATGATTCTGAATACAATGCCCAACCTTCACCATAAGCACTATACCAAAGACTTTTTCTAAAAGAAGGTAAAGACAAATTTTCTTGCTGAAGTGATATTTGAAAATGGTGACCAGGAATAGCTTCATGTAAAAAAAGGTCTTCATCAGAGAAATAGTTGTATTTGCTAACATCAGGAATTGGAACATAAAAAATACCAGGTCTAGTTCCATCAAGTGAACCAGGATTATACTCTGCACTTGCTGAATTCTCTCTAAAAGATTCTGTTCTTCTAACCTCAAATGGTGTTTTTGGCTGTAAACCAAACAAAGAGTTTACTTTAGGCGTCATCTTAACATGAATTTTATTAAAGTTATCTATCACCTCTTGTGGGTCGCTAAAAGGAATTAGCTGGTCTAATTCTCTGACGTGGTTAAAAAAAGATTTTAGATCTCCTTTAAAATTTACTTTATTTTTAATTAATTCCATTTCGGAGGAAATTCTAGCCACTTCATTTAATCCAAGATTATGAATTTCATCAGCAGACATCTCTGTTGTGGTATACAATCTAATAGAATAATCATAATAATTTAGTCCATCTTTATAAACATCTATTCCACTTGAATCTCTACCTTCTTGCAAATACTCATCTTTCATAAAGTCATATAATTTTTGATAAGCAGGAATGATTTTGTTTAAAACCATTGTTTTATATTTTTCCTTAAATTCTAATCTTTGAGTATCATTAAAATTTTGAGGAAATTGTCTAGCAGGACTATAAAAAAGGTTTTGATCTAAGTTAGAATTTAATATAGTTCTCAGTTGGGGAATGACTTTTTTAATTAATGATTTAGGAAGAACATAACCTTTATTAACGCCCTCTCTCATTTTATTTTCAGCGGAACTTAGCCAAATTAGATAATCATCAATTCTTGATAACCAATCATTATAATCTTTTATAGTTTTAAAAGGTTGAGCGCTCATACCGGCAGCATTTTGACCTATATCTAATTGTAAGGTCCACATCTGATTTATAGGCGTGTAATGCTCATTAAAGGTTAATCTTTCTATATTTCTTTTACATTCCCATAACAAGATTTTCTTACTTAATAAGTCCTCTTCATCTAATTTAATATCATCAAATTCATTTAATTTATTAATATAATTTAAATAAAAAAGCCTTTCATTATTTCTAAATTCATCTGTTAAATTGTTGGGAAGAAAATCATTATACCTCACATCACCTTGGCTAGTAGCTTTTAATGGGTATAACTTCAAACTTTCTTGATAATAATTTTCAAAAATCTCATTTATTTCAATACTTATATTTCTATTTAATTCACAAGCCGATGAAATAAATAAAAAAAATATTAGAAAACTTAGTGATTTGTTCATGATTTTAATTTTAATTATCCTGAGGAATATACCATATATTTTTTGATTTATTAATTCCTCCATTTAATTCTGACTGAACTATTTTATCAATTATATAAAGACCTTGAAGAGCCATATTATCAAAAGTATCAATACCATTATTAGGAAAATTACGTCTTGTTCGATGAATATTATATTTATTTGAAAAATTTCTGTTAAATGTTTTTTCTATATTTTTTTTACCTATCATAAATCCAATTAATCCTCCCCAGGTAGATGTAGGGTTATCAGAATCCCATCCACAAAGAGTACCAATCTTAATAGTTTCTTTAAAATCTCCTTCTCCATAAAATAAGCTTACCAAACTAGAGGCGAAATTAATTCCTGCAGCAAAACATCCATTGCAATTCAATTCTTTTGAAGTTATATTATACCCATCTTTTTGATTAACCTGATAGCGATAATAAATAGAATCTCTAGTTTGTTCCCACGGTATTTTTGATTCATATTTATTTTTAACAAAATCATACATTTTGGATGAATAGGAACCATTAGGTAATATTTTACTTGATTCTTCAGCAAGCCATAAGATTTGATTTTTTAAACTTAGATTTTGATCAACTTTTGAAGCTAATGAATGCATTATTACATAAAATTCCGAAATCCACGCTGCATTTTCTCTTGCCGTAGTTCTTATTGGCAAATAAGACATTTTTAATGCAAAATCTTCTCTGGTAGGAGAGTATAAGCCAAAAATTTCCGTAGTTAACTGCGCGTCTATCATTTCATAATGCTCATTCAAAGACGGATCACTTGTTTTAGGTGGGAGTATTGCTTCATTCATCAAGTCAAAAGCTTTTTGATTAGAAACCCATAAATAATTTTCTTCTTCAGGTTTAATATGATTTAGCCAACCCTCTCTTATTTCTTTTCCAGTTAATATGTTTGAATTATTTAAAGTGAGATACTGGTACATGTATTCAATATCAGTGTCGTCATCAGAACCCCAAATTTCATTTTTATTTTTAAAAACAAAATCTATTATTTTGGTTGTATCTATTACAAATGATTCTTTTGTCCAAATATTTGGTTGATCAAAACCACCCCAATTTTCTCTTGTATAAAAATTACCTGTTTTAATATTACCAATATTTCCAATTTTATCCATTTCTGTAATCAAACCAGTCCAATTGGCGATACATTGACCAAGCCAAAACCCATACAACTTATCATAATAGTTAGATCTTGAAATTGATAAATCTGTGTTTTTAGGTTGATAGGGTTTATATTGAATATCCTCTGAGAAAACAACTTCTAACTCATTTTGTTTGATTAATTCACATGAAAACAATCCTGTAAAAAATAAAAAGCAGATTAATTTTTTAGACATAAATACTATATACTAACCTTTTATCTTATCAACTGTTTTCTCTGGTAAAACCCGATAACCCATATTATATAAAGTAAAACCAAATATGTCTGCATATTGATTTATTGTTTTAGCTACTGGCGTTCCCGAACCATGACCAGCATTTGTCTCAACTCTAATCAGTATTGGATTAATTCCTGAGTCTTTTTCTTGTAACTCAGCTGCAAACTTAAAAGAATGAGCTGGAACAACTCTATCGTCATGATCTCCAGTTGTAATTAATGTAGCTGGATAGGATACATTGTTTTTAACATTATGAACTGGAGAATAAGCTTTTAAATAATTAAACATTTCTTCTGAATCTTCTGAGGTTCCATAATCATAAGCCCAACCAGCACCAGCAGTAAATTTATGGTAACGTAACATGTCTAAAACTCCAACAGCCGGCAATGCTACTTTCATTAAATCTGGTCTTTGAGTCATAGTAGCTCCGACCAAAAGTCCTCCATTAGAACCTCCTCTTATTGCTAAATATTCTGAAGATGTATAATTATTGTCTATTAAGTATTCTGCTGCTGCAATAAAATCATCAAAAACATTTTGTTTTTTTAATTGTACCCCCGCGTTATGCCACTTTCTTCCATATTCACCTCCTCCTCTTATATTTGGAACAGCATAGACCCCGCCTTGTTCCATCCATACTGCATTGGCAACACTAAACCCAGGAGTCCTACTTATATTAAAACCACCATATCCGTATAAAATTGTTGGATTTTTACCGTTTAGATTAGTTCCTTTTTTATAGGTAATAATCATTGGAACTTTTGTTCCATCTTTGGAACTATAGAAAATTTGTTTAGATTCATAATTTGTAGAATCAAAGTCAATGGAGGGTTTCCAATACTCTTCATAAATCCCTGACTTTACATTATACTTATATGACGTTCTTGGTGTGTAATAATTTGAAAAACCAAAGTATAATTCGTTCTGATTATTTTTACCATTAAAACCGGATGCCCGTCCAATTCCCGGAAGGGTAATTTCTCTTATTAGCTTTCCAGAATAATCGTACTGAAAAACTTTTGATATTGCATCAACCATATAATGAGTAAAAAGGTAGCCTCCACATTTAGATGGACTTAATACAAATTTATTTTCTGGTATAAAATCTATCCAATTTTTTTGTAATGGGTCTGAAACATCTACTGTCACAATTTTTTTATTTGGAGCTTTGTAATCTGTGACTAAAAATAATTTTGTCCCTTTATTATCTAATAATGAGGTGTTGGAAGCGTAATCACCTACAATTGTTTTAAACCCTGAATTGGTTTTTAAATCTTTTATTAACAGTTTATTTCCTGTTGTTTTTTTTGCAGCATCAATCACTAGAAACCTATTATCGTTTGTAACAAATCCTCTTATATATCTATTCTTTTCACTTTCATCGCCCCCATATATTAATTCATCTTGTGATTGTGGAGTTCCCAATTTATGATAATATAATTTATGTTGGTCTGTTTTTTGAGAAAGTTCACTTCCTTTTGGTTTATCATAGGAAGAATAATAAAAACCTTCATTAGCTAACCAACTAACCCCTGAAAACTTTACATCAACTATAGTGTCACCTATAATTTTATTACTTTCTATATCTTTTATAATAATTTTTCTCCAATCACTTCCTCCTTCAGAGATACTATAAGCAAAAAGACTACCATCATTAGAGAAAGAGGTGCCTGCTAAAGAGGTGGTTCCATCAATAGAAAAAAGATTTGGATCTAAAAAAATTTCGGGTTCTTCATCATCTTTTACCCTGTACAATGTGGATTGATTTTGCAAACCCGTGTTTTTATAAAAATATGTATATTTCCCTTCTTTGAAGGGTGATGATATTTTTTCATAGTCCCACAAATTTGTAAGTCTATTTTTTAGTTGTTCTCTTAAACTAATTTGACTTAAATATTCATAAGTTTTTTCATTTTGACTACTTACCCAACTTTCAGTTTCTGCAGACATATCATCCTCAAGCCAACGATAATTATCCGTCACTTCAGAATTAAAATAAGAATCAATTACAGGTATTTTCTTTGTTTCGTGGTAGTCAATAGGATTTTTTGTTTCACAAGAAAACAATAGTAAGGTTAAAAAGATTAGTGAATTTTTATATAAAATCTTATACATAATAAAAGTTTAATGAGTTGAAAATTAAAAACTTAAGTTAATGATAATTTATTTATAATAATATTTTTTTATGATTTCAAAATAGCTCTATATTTATTATTAAGAAGGTTTTATAAATAATTTTCATAGACTTCCTATATTTGATCTATTAATATTACAATGATAAAAAAAACTGAATTTACTCTTTCTATATCCTTGTTTTTACTTTTTTTTGTAAACCAAGTTTATTCACAAAAAATTACAAAAGATTTACCCTTATCAAAAATAATTGATGAAACATCAGGACTAGAAATAGTTGATGATTTGTTTATTACACACAACGATTCTGGAGGCGAAGCAAGCGTATATTATTTATCAAAAAAAGGACAAATAGTTGAAAAAAGAAAACTAAAATCTACATCAAATAATGATTGGGAAGACATAACAAAAGATGATGAATACTTATATGTTTCTGACTCTGGAAATAACTATAATAATAGAAAAGATTTAAAAATATATAAAGTGCCAATCGATAAAAATAGTAATGAAAAAAATCAGACTATTTATTTCAAATATCCTGAACAAGATTCTTTTAAAATCAACAGAAATACTATTTACGATGCTGAAGGACTTATTTCTGTAGGAACCAATCTAATTATATTTACAAAAAATAGAGCAAATAAAATAACTGAGCTTTATTCAGTTCCTAAAAAACCCGGAAAATATGATGCAAAAAAGATTGGCTCTATTAATGTTCAATCTATTGTAACTGGTGCTGATTACAGTGAGAAACATAAAATACTAGCCTTAACTTCAACAAAAAAATTTAATAATTATTATTTAATTATAATAAATGATTTTAGTTTAAAAAATCTGAACGATTTAAAAATAGAAACCTACGAAATCCCCATTGGCAAAACTCAAGTAGAAGCAATTAAAATAATAGATAATAATAACTTTTGGATCACTTCTGAAGACGAAAAAAACTCAAAATCTGCTCGACTAATGAAAATAAAATTATAAAATAAGATTATTAATTTCTTCACAATTTGAAGAAATTAATTTCCATTTTTTTGAATTAATTAGATGTTTGGGAGCTAACCAGCTTCCGCCAACAGCTAATATTAAATTAGAGTCTAAATATTTTTTTACATTAGAAATATTTATTCCACCTAAAGGAATATAATTTAAATTTAAATGTTTATAGGGATTGTTAATCGAGTTTAAATATTTAATACCTCCACTATTCTCTGCGGGAAAAAACTTCAAAACATTACATCCGTAATCTAACGAAATTTCAATATCTGTAGGACTACAAATTCCAGGTGAAAACAATAAATTATTTTTTTTTGCAAGATCAATAATTTTTGGATTACATCCAGGTGCAACTGCAAAACTAACACCTGAATCTATAGCAAATTTAACTTGATCTTCATTCAAAACAGTACCTAGACCCACAATGATTTGAGGAAAATTCTTGATTATTTGTTCAGTGGCTTTTTGAGCAACTTCTGTTCTTAAAGCAAGCTCAATAACGCTAATACCAGAACTTAATAAAGTTTCACATACAGGAGTAACATTCTCCAAAGAATCAATTTCTAAAACTGCAATAACCCTATGTTTTTTTATTTTTTTAAAAACCTCATGCATTCAACTATCTTTTAATATGTCCCGAATAATTTTTAGATGAAAAATCTGTAATATCATCTTCATCAAAATAATTTACATCTCCTTTAATGGTTTGTGTCAATGCGAAACAAGCATTTGCAAAGCTTATTATTTCATCATTTTTAAAATTATTAATTAGGCCATGTAAAAGTCCTGAAACAAACGCGTCTCCACCACCAAGTCTATCTATAATTTCTAAATTATAAGATCTTCCAAAGTAATATTTATCATTAACTTTAATAATTCCTCCTAATTGATTATGTGTTGCATGTATTTGATTTCTAATAGTCATTCCTATCATATCAAAAGAATATTTATTTGAGATAAATTCACAAGCACTCTTGGTAATTGATTCTAGTTCTGAAAAATCATTAGAATTCTTGTGCTCAAAACCAAAAATATCAGAGACAGAACCGACGTTTCCAATCAAAATATCAACATCATTGATAATTTTAGAAATAAACTTTAAAGCTTCAGTTCCTGACCATAGGTTGCGTCTGAAGTTTAAATCAAAAACAATTTTTACTTTGTTTGATTTGGCAATCTTAATGGAGTTAAGAATATTTTTTTGACATTCATTTGAAAGTGCCGGAGTTATTCCAGTTATAACATAAAAGTCGGAATCTTTAAAAGCTTTTGACCAAATTGTTTCTTTTATAATTTCAAAACAAAAACAACTATCTAATCTGTCGTAAATAACTTTTCCTCCTCTTATTGAAGTACCATGCTCGATGTAATAAGAACCTATTCTGCCATCTTTAAATTTAATGTAATCAGTATTTACACCAAAACTATTCAAAAAACGACAGGCTGATTTTCCTAAAGAATTCTTTGGAAGTGAAGTAATCATGGTAGTGTTATGACCTAAATTAGAAAGGCCAGAAATTATATTACTTTCTGCTCCTGCAAATGACATATTCAAAGCTGAAGATTGATCAATCAAATCCCCATGAACAAGCGGAGTTAATCTTAAAAGTACTTCACCATATGCAATTATATTATTTTTAATCAAAATTATATTTTTAAACTGTACTTCCTAATCCTAAAACTATAGCAGAAAATATAAGTACTATTAATCCTATCAATAGTAAATTAAAAGGTTTTTTTGCGTTTTTCCATTCACCAGCTCTGTAAGCCCAAAAATTGCTAATTATTAAAGATAAACCCAGTAAAATGGGCCAACCTATAACAGGCCCTATATCACCTAACAAAGCAGCTCCTTGACCATAAACACCTAAGGCAGCAAACCAACACAAACCAGCAATTACAGACCATCTGTATGCTTTAAATGAATTTATCGGATTAAAACTGTTCCATGAATTATTTTTAAATAATAAATAAACACAATACAATGCATTCATTAAAAAAGCCCCCCACAGAACAACAACCCAAGCAACCAAGCTAGAATTTCTAGTTATAACTCCAAAGTCTTCTGCAGTTTTTGCAATAGGAGCAGCATTAGAAAACCCTACATTTAAAAGAGCCGATAGAACGCCACAAACTACAGCAATTAAAATCCCTTTGATAATATTTGATTTATTATTAGAATCATTCGAATTTTGTAATTTGTCTCTATCTATTCCTGCTTTTGCAGTGAGGGCAACACCAACTAAAGAAATTAAAAGACCACCCAGAACATAAGAAAAAACAGGATCACTTGTTGAGTTAGAGCCTTGAAAAAATGGAATTAAGCTTCCAACAGAACCGGCTAAACCCATAACTATACCCATTGTAAGTGACAATCCAATGTAAGGAACACTAACTCCAAACATAATACCACCTATTCCCCATAAAAACCCATAAAGCATTGCCATCTGAATAGATTCAACTGGAGATGATGAAATTATATCAAATAAATTAGGAACAACAATAATTGCCCATAAAAAAGGAAATATTATCATGGCAATAGTAACATGAATAAGCCACCATGCTTCCCATGATAGAGGAGACATATATTTCATTCCTAGACCAAAAGATCCCTGAAAAAAACTTGCAAAAATCAGTAAAACAAAAGGTAAAAGTAATTCCATAATTATTTTATTTAATTTAATATTATATAGCTATACTTACTCTTTTTTTTGATAAATAATCTTCAAGAGCATAATGTGAACAATCGTGTCCTAATCCACTATCTTTTACCCCGCCATGTGGCAAATAAATAGCATATTTAATTCCATTGACTTGAACCTCACCAAAATCTAAATTTTTAGAAAAATATTCAATTCTGTCCTTGTCCTTAGTAAACAAATAGGAAGCGAGCCCATATTTAGTGTCATTAGCTAAAGTTAAAACTTCATTTTCATGATCAAATGACATAATACATGCTACTGGTCCAAAAATTTCTTCCTTGTAAATTTTCATTTTACTATTAACATTACTCAGTACAGTAGGTTCTAGCCAATAACCTTTTTTAAATTTTTCAGGGATATTTCCTCCAGTCTCTACATGTGCTCCGTTATTAACGGCATCTTTAACTAAATTCATAATTCGTTTTCTTGCTTGAAAATTAATTAGTGGACCCATATCAACTTTTTCATTTTTACCAAAACCTAATTTTATTTTATTTACCCTCTCTACATATGCCTTTAAGAATGAGTCAAAAATATTTTTATGTATAAAAAAACGATTAGCCGCCACACATATTTGCCCTGAATTTCCAAACTTTATTCCAATTGCTAAATCTAATGCGGCTTCAAAATCTGCATCATCAAAAACTATAAAAGGGGCGTTTCCGCCAAGTTCCATACTTAATTTTTTAATTGACGTGGTACTATCAGCAATTACTCTTTTACCTGTGTTGGTGGAGCCTATCATAGTAACTAATCTAGGAATGGTACTTTTTGATAATGTTGTAGCAACTTGCTCAGGGTCCCCACATAAAATATTGACAACACCTGCTGGAAAATTAATATCGTGAAGAATTTTTCCTAATATGTAGGCAGAAACTGGGGAAGATTCAGATGGTTTTATAATTATACTACATCCAGAAGCCAAAGCAGGACCAATTTTAAAAGCTACATTTAATAATGGAAAGTTCCAAGCTAAATAAGCAACCGCTACTCCTACTGGTGAATAAACCATTGAATGAGTATGTGTGTTTTCTTCATCATCAATATTTATATTTTGAAAATGAGTCTTCATTGCTTTTGGATAAAAATTTAAGCTATTGATCAAAGCTTCTATATCCTCATGTGATGCTTCATAAGTCTTTCCCATTTCAAACATTATGGCTGTTCTTAAAATTTCTTCATTTTTCAAAACAGCATCCCTTAATTTACTAATCCAATCAGTCCTTTTCTCTAATGTAAAAGAAGACCAGTTTTTAAAACCCACTTGAGCAGCATCTAAAGCCAATTCAGAATCTACAGAACTAGCCCAAGCTATATTTGCAATTACTGATTCATTCGCAGGACATATAATTTTTTTTGTGGACTTGTCTTGTGAATCCAAAAGCTTTCCTCCAATGTACATTTTCAAGTTTCCAAAGTCCATAAATTAAATTTTAAAATGATTTAACTTTTCTTCATCTATATCTACACCTATACCTGGACTAGTAGGCACATCAATATAACCATCTTTTAAAACAAGTTTTGGAATAATTAATTCTTCTCTTATACTGTTTTCTGTCTGATCATATTCAATATACAAATCCTTTTCAACTAGCCGTATTGGGTTAGGTTCTATATTGGCAATAAAATTCAGAGCAACATAAATGCCCAGTCCAGATCCCCATGTATGAGGAATTATATCAATTCCGTACAAAGATGCTAGAGATGAAATCTTTTTTGCTTCACTCAGTCCTCCACATGAACATATATCGGGCTGAATAATATCAACCGATTTATTTTCTAATAATTGATGAAAACCATATCTTAAATATTCGCACTCACCAGCAGAAACAGGAATCGAAGTTTTTTCTCTCAGTTCTTTATATTGTTTATAATACTCAGGTGACATTGGTTCTTCAAACCAAGAAATATCATATTTTTCCATTTTTTTTGATAATTCTATTGATTCTATTAGAGAATAAGCATGATTTGCATCTACCATGAGTTTTATATCATTTCCAATAACTTTCCTAACATATTTAATATTCTTTAAATCGACTTCAATTCCCAAACCGATTTTCATTTTAATAGCTTTAAATCCCCTATTTAAATAATCCATCAGCTCTATTTCAAAGTTTTTTGATGGGTTTTCTATAGAGGAAAAATACAAACCGGTAGCATAAGGCTTAATTTTATTTCTGAAAGCTCCTCCTAACAATGTACTAACTGGTAAATTCAGAGATTTACCTTTTAAGTCCCATACTGCTATGTCAATAGCACTTACAGAAGCCATCAGAACTCCTTTTCTAGCATAATCTAATGTTCTAGCATACATTTTAGACCATATCACATCATTATCAATTATTTTCATTCCAATTAAAATTGGTTTCAAAAATTCTATTCCTTCTTTGACAATATTTGCTGGACCATAACCCTCTCCCCATCCATAATTACCATCATCAGTTGTGATTTTAACCAAACAACATGTCCTTTCATTGTATTGCCACTGTGAAAAGAAAAAACTTTTAGAAAGCTTGTCTCTAACAATAAAAGTTTCTATTTTTTTTATGTTCATTTTTAATTCAACTCAATAGCACCTAAGTCTGGTAGATCTTTAATTTTATTTCCTAAAATATCAAATTCCACATTTAAACCTCCTTTAAGCCCGATACTGTCATTGTAAATGTTGTTTATAACTACTCCTTTGTCCTTTATCAGTTTATTATTTAGAGGAATGTAATTTGAAATTTTTTCTCCACCTCCATTTTTAAAGTTTGCGTTCCCAAATAAGCTATTTAAAGGCTGAATTAAAACATCTTTTGGCCAGTATGAATCCTTTAGAAATAAATTATTCTCAAAAAAAACATTTTTAATTTTATTCCCTCCTCCCTTATCTGGTCTGTACTGATCTCCAAGAACAAATTCACTATCACCTTCAATATGAAAAATATTATTAGCAACTAAAACACCATTAGAAGCCTTATCAACAGCAATTTTTGAAATAATATCTTCCTTTACATATATAGTGTTATTGTAAATATAGCTATTAAAAGGTCCATTTCTTTCCCTTCCCCCTCCTATAAAACCACTTAACCAAAAAGTTTTTCCCTCTTGAAAAGCATTGTTTTGACCTTTAATTCTATGCCCATCATTAACACTAATGTTGTATCTATAAGAACAATTATAATTATTACCTAAAATCTCTATAAATCCACCTGCGTTTCCAACACTCAAATTATGTTGAATTATAACATTATCACAATTAAAATCAATATGAACACCGGCAGAATCAGCTGGTCCATTAGCATACATAAATGAATTTTTTTCAATTAAAACATTAGAAGACCCCCAAGTCCATAATCCACTCCCTCTTCCCCACTTCCTGGAATCATCGGGACTTCCAGAGAATTTTACCTCATTTCCATAAACATGTAAATCTTCAACCCTACTAAACTGAATACTTGGACCCCCAGTTCTTAAAAGCCTATTGTTGGACACCTCAATATTTTTAAATCTATTTCCAATTGATGAAGTCATTTTAATTCCTGTATGACCTACATTTTCTATAAAACAATTAGAAACAATTATGTCTTCAATTGAGCCACTTTGACTTGAATTAAAAAATCTAATACCAAAACCATATGCTTGGGTACCCATAGAAGTTCTCACCTCACTTGGATCTCTTTTAAAACCTAAATCTTCAAAGAAAACATTAGAAACAATAACATTGTCAATTAAAATATTTTTAAAAATTTTCTTTTTACTGACATTAACTAAAATACCAGCTCTCATTATCGCTTTATCGGTAATCTTATTTGTAGATAAATTTTCATATTCCTCAATTACACCTCCTCCATTTGCTGTAACCTGAATATTTGTAACGGAAATATTTGATGAATTTTCAATATAAACCCCAGCAATATGACCCTTAGAATTTATAATTGGATAAGTTTTTTCTTGATTATTATAATTGGAAATATGAATATCATTTTTATCAATTAATTTTATATTCCCAGAGAAGTAAGATCCATTAGAAAGCAAAATACTATCTCCTGAATTGAAATCAATTTCATTTATTTTATTCAATGTTCTGAAAGGCTTTTCAGAGGATATTCCCTGATTCAAATCACTTCCATTAACCGAATCAAAGTAATAAGTAGCTGAGATTGCACTATTTTGGGATGAAATAAAAAAAAGTAATAATGAGAAAATTTTAAACATAATTTTTTTAAATTAAGAGCCGTTATAAGCCCCAATATTTGGTTTTTCAGAGTTTGAGACTGAATTACCAAAATAATCTTTTCCTCCGTTATTTTGAATGAAATTACTAGTATTTGTACTTCCGTTAATTAAAATACCTTTGCCAATTGCTGGACTATCTGCTTGCAATTTGTAATCATTTGGATCGGAGGAACCGGGGTTTATAAGTTTTGGATCAACAAAAATTTCACTTGAGTGATGTTGAAAAGCAGTATTAGGGTCAATATTAACAGAACCAAAATATAAATTATTTCTGAAAAAATTTAAATCCGAATCATTATTAGTTAATATGCTAAGGGACGCACCACTATCAATATATATTAAATTATTGTAGACAAAAGTATCTTCAGTATTTTCTCTTATTAGTACATCAGGTGTCATTGGACTATTTGTAACAGGATTTGTACTTGGAACAAACACCGTGTTATTGTATATGAAATTATTTTTAGAGCCTATCTTCCTACTATTTGATCCAGCAAAATCTGAAACCCAAAAAATCTTTCCATTATGGGCACCTGTTCTAGTCCCATCTCCAATACTTATATTATACCTGTAACCACAATCTAAATTCTCTCCTAAAATTTCAACAAAACCACCAAAATTATTTTTGCTCAAACAATATTGAATAACAACTCTTTCATTTCCCCAATCAATATGGGCACCAAAAGAATCTTGAACTCCATAAGCGTCTTCAAAAGTACTATTCTGGACAATTGCATCATTACAGGTATAGAACCATAACCCACTTCCTCTCTCCCACATTCTACTATCTTTAGTAGAACCTGTTCCTTTAAAAGTTGAATTTTCCACTAAAATATTTTTTGATCTTGCGAATACAATTCCTGAACCGCCAGTATCATAAAAACTAGAATTTGTTATAGAAATATTTCTATGATAAAAATCTGCCTGTGCGCCAGACATTCTGTTAACAATGTGGATTCCATAATGACCTGTTAAACTTATATCAACATTATCAATTGTGATTCCATCGAAATAATTTAATTCTCCATCGTTGTAAGATTCAAATCGCATCCCATAACCTTGATGATTATATGATTGTTCACTAGGTGTAGGGTATATGTTTGAAATTTTTACATTAGAAACTTTTAAATGATTAATGTTTTTTCCTGCACCAAATCTCAATGCTAGAATGCCATACCTTTCATCTTGACCAGTTCTACTTGAACCGCTCATAAGCTTTACAGAATTATCAGATTTTTTATGAGAAGCCTCGTTTTTAAATTCCAGATTATTTACCTCAATATATTCTACATTTTCTAAAAATAAAGATGCCTGATAACCATTTCCATCAATTATTGGTTTACTAGAACTCCCATAACTTTCAATAGTTATTGGACTAGAAGAACTCCCAGACCCTCTAACTTTAAAATATCCCTTCCACGTATCACCAGTTTTAAATTTAATTTTGTCACCAGGAGCAAAAGTTATACTATTTATTTTACCTAAATTTTTAAACGCATTAGATTCAGACTTTCCATCTTTTGAGTCATCACCATCAGAAAAACTAATATAGTACGTTGTGTCACCACTTGATGAAGAGTCGGTATATTTATCTGGATCTGTTTCACCATCCGTGTTTCCCCCAGTATTTCCACCATTATTCCCTCCTCCGTTGTTCCCTCCTCCTCCAACAACATCACCTCCGTCACTAGCACCTGATGAACAGCCAATTATAAATAATATCGATATTAAAAGAAGTTTATATTTCATAAATAATTATTAAAATATAAATTTAAAAAATAATAGTTTATTAAATGAGGTTATATAAATCATCTTTTGAATAATTTAACCTCAGAAAAAATAGTTAAATACTATACTTTTATAAAAAATATTAAAATGATAAATAAAAATAAAATTGTTTTCCTTATTTCAATTTGTCTTTCATTTTTTGTTATTTCTTGTAATACTATTAAAAGTCCTCCAAATGTTGTGCTAATTATGGTTGATGATTTAAATGATTATCCTGAAATTTTCAATGGTCATCCACAAGCCAAAACTCCTAATATCAAAAAATTAGCGTCCTCTGGTGTTTCATTCCTTAAAGCCTACTCAAATGATCCGATGTGTGGACCCTCAAGAGCCAGTATGATAACTGGCGTTTATCCTCATAACTCCGCTAACTTTTGGCAAGAATCATGGCTCAAAAACGAAGTGCTTTCAAACACTAAAACAATCATGGAGAAATTCAAAGAGAATGGATACGACGTGATAGGGAGTGGAAAAATTTTACATCACAATAAAAAAGAGATATGGTCTGAATTTAAACACAATGCTGATTATGGACCAGTTGCATATAAGGGAAAACATGAAAAAGGAAAAAAAGGGGTTGCACATCCTGATGTACCTAAACCTTTTAGGGAAATAGGTCAAATAGATGGGTCTTTTGGTCCCTTTAAAAATTTAAAGAATATAAAAATAGATGGAGAGCAGCTTTCTTGGGCTTACGGTGGGTCAAGAGGATATAAAAAATTCAAATATAACAGTGAAGAAGATAGAGATTTAACCCCAGATGAAATCAATGCTCAATGGGCTGAGGATAGACTAAATAAGCTTGCTAAATCCAATATTGACAAACCTTTTTTCTTAGCAGTTGGATTTCTTAGACCGCATACACCTCTTGTAGCTCCACAAAAATATTTTGATATGTATCCCTTGGAAGATATTCAACTAGCCAATATACTAGAAAATGATAAAGACGATACTTTTAGAAACTATGATAGCTTAATTGAAAAAGACAGTGAATATTCTAGCTCAAACACACTTACTCATAAAAATTTAAAAAAACGGTGGATTAGAATGTTTTACGATCTTGAAGAATCCTATAAAGATCCCGAAGAGGGACTTCGAAGGTTTACTCAGGCTTACCTTGCCTGTGTTTCCGCGGTTGATGATAATATAGGGCAAGTAATGAACGCAATAGACAACTCAAAATTAAAAGATAATACAATAGTTATTCTTGTGAGTGATCACGGATGGACAATGGGCGAAAAGGATCATGTATACAAAAACTCTCTTTGGGAAGAAAGTACCAGAGTGCCAATGAGTATAAGGGCCCCTGGAATCTCTAAACCAAATTCAAAAGTAGAACACCCTGTTTCGTTAATTGACATTTACCCCACACTTCTTGATTTAGCTGATCTTGATAATAAAACTGCAAAAAATCAAAAAGGAAAATCCCTAGATGGACATAGCTTAAGACCATTTTTAGAAGACCCCGACACTAAAGATTGGAATGGTCCTAAAGGTGCACTATCAGTGGTCTACTCATCTGATAAAAATAAAAACAATACTGCAAATCACCATTATTCACTTAGAACAAAGGATTGGAGGTATATAATTTACGATTCTGGAAACGAGGAACTCTATAACAACAATTCAGACCCCAAAGAATGGAATAACTTATTATACAATAAAACACATCCTAAAAGAAATGAAATGGTCGAAATTTTAAAAGAAATGACTTATCCAATGGTTCCTAATGGTCTTAAAGTTTTAAATAAAAATTAATTATGAAAAAATTAAATTTGATAGTAATTCTTATCACCATGATTTCTTTTTCTCAAGAAAGAGATAATCATATTTCATTAAATGGAGAATGGGAAATTATATATGATTTAGAAAATGAGGGTCGTGAAAATCAAATCCATACAATAAAAGGATTTGATAAATTTAATTCTGAGAAAATTCAAGTTCCTAGTGGCTGGGAGGAATATAAGAAAGATTATGAGGGAGTTGTTTATTATAAAAAAACTTTCAGCATTTCAGAAGAGTTAAGAGACAAAGTAGTTCACCTAAATTTTGATGCAGTAAATTATTTATCTGAAGTATACTTGAATGACAATGCTCTTGGATATCATGAAGGTGGTTTTTCACCTTTTAAATTTAATATAGAACACGTCTTGAATTTTAAGAAAATCAACACTCTTATATTAAGAGTTGTAGGTCCTATAACAATACAAAATAAGTCAATTGATGGAATGGGTCAGATGGAAACCCCTCAGTGGCGAGGGTCTTATACCGGAGGAATTTGGCAAAATGTTTATTTAGAATCGACAGGAAAAATAATGATTGATGATTTATTTATTAAATCTGATATATATAATAATACATCAAATGTAGATTTTAAAATTATTAATAAAAATAATGATCATAAAAAAGCTACTTTAATTAATAAGATCTATAACAGCCAAGGAATTGAATTAGTATCCAAAAAAACTAATCTATTATTATCTCCTGGAATAAATAATGTTTTCGATGAAATAAAATTAGATTCAATTAAGTTATGGTCTCCTAACAACCCAAATTTATATAAGCTTAAATCACATTTAAAAATAAAAGATAAAATTGAAGATAAAGTTTCTGAAATTTTTGGATTTAGGGAGTTTACAATTAAAAATGAAAAATTTTATTTAAATAACAAACCAATTTATTTAAAAGCAGCTTTTTTTGAGGGATTATATCCAATAAGGTTGGCATATCCGGACTCTAAGGAAATGGTAATAAAGGAAATTATGATGGCAAAAAAAGCTGGATTTAATATGATTAGGCCATGGAGAAAACCACCGCCTCCAATGTGGTTAAAAATAGCTGACTCACTTGGAATTTTAACTGTTGGAAGTATGGCCATAGAGTGTATGGATATGCCAATAGAAACAGCATATTTACCAAGACGTGTTGAAAATGAAATAACTGAAAGTATTTTGAGAGATAGAAATCATGTTTCAATTGTTCAATGGGAATTATTTAATGAAATTAGAAGGCCTGTATTAGCCAACATGCTTAAACCTATGGCGTTAAAAGCTAGGGAATTAGATCCAACTAGAATGATACTGGACGAATCTGGGGGTTGGGCTGAAGGTGCAAACCTATTTCTTCCCTATGAAAAAGTCCCAACTAAATTTAATGATATTCACAACTATCCAGGGCCAAATATTAATAAAAATAAATTTGATGGCTTTTTAACTATTGGAAATACAAAAGAAGAAAATATTCAACAACAACTTTTTGCAAGAACTCCAGGAAGAAATGTTATGCCAAACCTCCCCTCATATGTCTCAGAAATTGGATATGGAAGTTTACCGAACCTTGAAGATAACGAACAAAAATTTAAAGAAAAAGGAAATCCTATAACCTACCCCTACTTATACCACATTAAATATAATAAAGAAATTAAAAAAGCATTAATTAAAACAGGACTTAATAAAATATTTAAAAAGACAGAGGATTTTTATAAACTTCAACAAAAAGTTCACGGAATAGCTAATAAAAGAATGATAGAAGCTATAAGATCTAATCCAAGTATAATTGGTTATTGTGTACACGCATTAACAGCTGGAGATTGGGTAATTGGAGCAGGATTATTAGACTTGTGGAGAAACCCCAAAGGAGAGGCATATTATAAAACAAAAGAAGCCAATCAAGAAAAATTAATAGTTATTAGAACTGATAAAAGAAACTATTATAAAAATGAAAATATAACTTTAAATTTTATTGGAATAAACGAAAACAACAGCGAAAATATCAATTTAGATATCAAAATTTACAAAGGAAAAAGAATAGTTTATAAAAAAAATCAAACTAAAATTCTGAAAAAAGGAGTTATCAATTTATTTGAAATTTCATTTGACAACTTTGGTTCTGGTGATTATAGAATTGTTGCTGATATATTAGATAATAAAAAAAACATTATGAATTCTTCAAGAACATTCAGTGTATTTAATGAACTGAAAAGTAAAAAAGAGTTGAAGGTGGCTGTTCTCAAAGAAGACAAAAAAATTATTAATTTTTTGAATCGAAATAAAATAAGTTATGTAAAATTTGACAAAGAAATTTCAAAAAATATTCCAGTTCTAATTTTTGATAATAAACTTATTGATAAATCTTCAAAAGATGGAAATATAATAGCTGAGTCCTCAAGTAACAATAGCATTTTTAATAGAACTGTAAAGGAAATAAACGAGTTTGTTTCTATTGGTGGAAATGCAATATATATAAATACACCTGCCAGAATAATTAGAAGAACAGGTGAAAATTTAACATTTCAAATTGAGGGAGAAAAAGTATTACCAATGGATCCTGTAAAAAACATCTCTCAAGGACTTTGGGATGGGATACTTCATATTAATAAAAAACACCCTATTTTTAAAGGTCTCCCTGTAAATATTCCTCTTACTGATTTATATGAAAATATTGGACCAACTGTTAGTTTTAGAGATTTAAAAGGTGAAAATATAGTTCAAACAATAGCATTTGATAGGATTCCAAATGGTAACATCATGAAAAGAAATTATATTGGTTCAGGAGATGTGTGGTCAGGTTCTGACCTTTCTATTGTAGACTACAATAATGGAAAAATGCTATTATCAACTTTGAAACTATATGAAAATATTGGATTAGACCCCGTAGCTGACAAAATTCTTTTTAATATTATAAATTACTTTAATTAATAATTAATTTAAGTATTTTAGGTTAATGAATAGTTCATTATTGGTATTTTTTCAACAAAGATATCCTCCCTATGTTATAGACTTGATCTCAATTGAAGGTATAAGGAACTTTTCAATTACATTCTTTTTAATTTTATTTTTTTTATGGTCTGCAAGGTTTATTGAACTAAAAAATAAAATTATTTTTGCTAAGACTATCTCAATTATAACATTAATAATTACTGTATCTAATCACATAATTGATATAAATAACGGTAATTGGGATATTTATGAAAATTTACCTCTACACTTATGTTCAATTTCCAATTTAATAGCTTGCTTTATTCTTTTTATTCCTAAAAATCAAAAATTATTTGAATTTCTTTTTTATTGTGGCTTTTGGGGAGGATTAATGGCGATTTTAACCGCTCAAATAAACGATTATGATGGGAGTTTGTTTAAGTATATACAATACTACACAAGCCACGGAACAATAATCTTCATGCCTTTATACATGTTCTATCACCTTAATTATAAATTATCAAAATTATCCTGGTTAAAACTTTTACTAATATTAAACATTTGTATGGCCATAATAATTCCTATAAATTTTAAAATTGGGTCAAATTATATGTATTTAGCAGAAGCTCCAAATATTAAAAATCCACTTGTGTATGGAGATTGGCCATTTTATATTATTAATTGGGAGTTTATAATACTTATATTGTTTTACATAACCTATGTGATTTTTTCAAAACAAAAAACCTGATACATATGAAGAAACATCCTATAGAAATATTTAGTGATTGGGTTACTAGTGGAAAAGACGATGGAATGGAAATAAATCATTTAGAATCTGTCACAAATATGTTAGATTATTCTTTAAAAGATTTAGAAAATTTCAATTTTATTGATGCCGGATGTGGAACTGGATGGGTAGTTCGTATGGTATCTAAGATGAATTTATGCAATAGTGCATGCGGAGTAGATGGTTCAAAAAAAATGATTGAAAAAGCTAAAAGTTTAGATATTAATAATCAATATTTTTGTTCTGATTTGTTAACTTGGAAACCTAAACTTAAAAAAGACCTGGTTCATTCTATGGAAGTTTTGTATTATTTTAAAAACCCATCAATAGTTTTAAAAAATTTCTATAATAATTGGTTAAATGATAATGGACGTTTAATAATAGGAATTGACTTTTATAAAGAAAATCTCTCATGTCATGATTGGCCTGATAAAACAAATGTAAGTATAATGAATATGATGTCTATTTCAGAATGGATAAAAATGTTTGAAAACTGTGGATTTAAAAACGTTAAAAGCTGGAGAACTGGACAAAAAAAAGACTGGGGAGGAACTTTAGTTGTTTATGGAACTAAAACTTAATTATCCTTCAACTCATTTAGATTCCATTCAATATAGCCTCCTTTTAAATCGTATACCTTAGAAAAACCCAGCTCAATAAGTTTATCAGCTGATTTTTTACTTCTATTTCCAGATCTGCAATAAAGATAAACTGGTTTTGATTTATTAATATTATTAAAATATTTATAAAAAACCTCCTCATTCTTAAAGTCAATATTAACTGCCCCTTTAATATGCCCCAAGTTATATTCCTCAGGTGTTCTAACATCGAAAAATCGAATATTATTATCGTTTACTCTAGTTTTAAAATCTTTGTAATCAAGTAAAACAAACTTTTCTTCCTGTAACACACAGGAATTTAAAGTTAAAAAAAGTGATAATATTATAAATAAATTTTTCATGTTCAGTTGATTTTTAAATTTACTTTTCTTATATCTGCAAATCCTCCACTTATATCAAAAAGTGAACTAAACCCTAATCTTTTAAGTAAAGAACAAGCAATCATACTTCTATATCCGCCAGCACAATGAATATAATAAGTATCTGACTTAATTAAAGTATTTGTATCAAAATCGTTTAGAGGAATGTTTATCGAATTTTTTAAAAGCCCTTTTTCTCTTTCCAATTTACTTCTCACATCAATCAAACTAATATCTGAATCAATTATTTCTTTTAAATTCAAGGGTAAAATGGATTTAACAGAATCTATCTTTTCGTTTGATTTTTTCCAAACATCAAATCCATCTTTCAAATATCCTAATACATTATCAAAACCTACTCTTGATAATCTAGTTATAGTTTCTACCTCAAAATCCTTTTCACAAACTACTAATATTTTAGTGTTAATATCTTTAACAACTGAACCAACCCAGGGTGCAAAACCACCTTTTAATCCAATAAAAATAGAACCTGGAATAAATCCTTGTTTAAAAACATCTTGATCCCTGACATCTAAAATTACTGTATCATCATTTTTAGATAAAGATTTAAAATCATTCAAGCTTAAAGGATTTAAGCTCTTTTTTAAAACAATGTCAAAATCTTTATATCCTTCTTGATTTAATTTAACATTTGAGGGGAAATAAGTTGGAGGTACTGGTAAATCATCTGTTAATTCCTTAATAAAATCATCTTTTGAAAAAGAACCATTTAAAGAATAATTAATTTTTTTTTGATTTTTGAGTGTATCGACCGTTTCCTTCATCATATTTTTTCCACAAGCTGAACCTGCTCCATGACCTGGATAAACTAAAATATCCCCAGAAAGGGGTTTAATTTTATTGTTTATAGAATCATAAAGAATTCCTGCTAATTCCTCCTTAGAAACTCCCATATATCTCTGAGCTACATCTGGTATACCAACATCACCTAAAAAAAGAGTGTCTCCAGTGAAAATACAATTATCTTTTCCTTGTTCATCTTTTAACAAATATGAGGAGCTTTCTAAGGTATGGCCTGGAGTATGAATTAAGGTTAAAGTAATATTACCAATTTCAAACACTTCATTATCTTTTGCTATGATTGCTTTAAATTCAGGGTCAGCATTAGGGCCATAAACAATTGAAGCCCCTGTTTTATTTGCTAATGTTAAATGGCCACTCACAAAATCTGCATGAAAATGAGTTTCGAAAATATATTTGATTTTAGCATTATATTTTTTTGATAATTTTAAGTAACTAGAAATCTCTCTTAATGGATCTATAACAGCTGCTTCACCGTTACTTTCTATAAAGTAAGCCCCCTGGGATAAACACCCTGTGTATATTTGTTTAATTGTCATTTATTTTAAGTCAAATTTATAAGGTAAAATTAAAAAACTAATCAGGATACTCAACCCTCAGATGATATATATTATTTAATTTTTCTTTTAATATTTTTTTAGCTGTTTGAATTTCTTTTAAAGTAATATCCGAATTTATAAATTGGTTGTCTTCAATTTGACTATCGATTATTTTATCAACAAAGTTTTCTATTAGTTTAACACTAGGATCCTTTAAACTCTTAGATGCAGCCTCAACACTATCGGCCATCATGACTATTGCCGTTTCTTTAGAAAATGGTTTTGGACCAGAATAACGAAAATCAAGTTCATTAGCATTTGAGTTTGATTTAATTGCTTTTTCATAAAAAAATCTAATCATAGATGTTCCATGGTGAGTTCTTATAAAATCTATAACTCTATCAGGAAGTCTATTGGCTTTTGCCGTTTCAACACCATTTAAAATATGATTTTTTATAATTGTTGAACTTTCTAAAGCATCTAAATCATCATGAGGATTAAAAGAACTACTTTGATTTTCAATAAAATAATTTGGGTTGCTCATTTTTCCAATATCATGATACAGTGCTCCTACTCTTACCAACATTACATTAGCCGAAATTTGAATTGCAACTGATTCTGCAAGGTTAGAAACAGCTAAAGAATGATAAAATGTTCCAGGGGCTTTTTCTGAAAGTTCTTTTAAAAGAAAGGAATTTGTATTTGTAAGCTCTAAAAGAGAAACATCGGATACTAAACCAAATATCTTTTCAAAAATATAAATTAATGGGTGGACAAAAAGAGTAGCCAATCCATTAAAAATAAAAAGTAATGGAATGTTTAAATTAACGTCATTAATATCTCCATTAGCAATTATTGAAATAGAAAAATATGATATAATATATATGCTGGTAATTATGAAAACTGATAGGAACAAATTAGCTCTTTGATAAAGATCAGATGGTGTTAAGATTGTAATGATTCCTGCTATTGTATGTAAAAATAAAAATTGAAAACTATTTGGAACAACAAAACCCAAAATAAGTAAAGTCAGTACATGCACAAACAACCCTAACCTTGAATCAAAAAAAGCTCTTATGAGTAATGGAATAGAACACAAAGGAACTACATATATGTAATTGGGTTGAAATTTGTAAACAGAAATAGTAATTAAAATAAAAAGTAAAATTATCAAGAAGACAAAAGTAATTTTTGTGTTATCTAAATATATATTTAATCTGTTTTTTCTAAGAAATAATAACAAGAAAAACAAAGTCCCACCTACAATTACAGCATAACCAATCGTCATTAAATTAAAATTTGATTTAGACCAAATTTGAGATTCAAATTTAAATTTTAATGATTCTAAAATTGATAATTTATCTAAGTCAATTATTTCTCCTCTTGAAATTATTCTAACGCCTCTGTTTATAGATCCTTTAAAATTAGAAATTTGATTTAAAAAATTATTTATGTTACGATCTGTTGATATTTGATCATATACTAAATCTGGCTTTATATTACTTTTTATAATTGAATTAAAAGTAATTGAATCTTGAGGGGAATTATATGAGATTGAATCAAAATCAAAATTATTTATTTGATTTAAATCATAATAATTCAATTTCTTTACTTCATTTCCATGAATTAATAAAATAGAATCATTAACTAAGTTAATTACATCACCTATTAGACCAGGACGATATATATCTTTTAGTTTTACTAATGCTTTTTCTTTTAGATTGAATCTGAAATAGTATTTGATTTGAAAAAATATTTTTTTGAATTTTTTATAATTTCTGATTTTTCAGCCTCAAGTTCTGATTTTGTCTTTAAAATTGAAAAATCAAAAGGAGCAATCAAAGTTTCATACTTCCAAGGCTTTCCTTCATCAAATTCATATTGAAATTTTCCCTTTTTTGGAATTATATAAACTATTAATGTAACAGAAAGAAAAAAAAGAATAAATCTATAAATCTGAGACTGAAGTTTAAAAAAAATATTTAACTTATCTTTCATTTTAAAGAGTAGTTTCAAAAGTATAAAAAATATTTAGTAAAATTTAAGAAAAGCCTTCGATAGATAAAAACACATTAAATTATGAAAAATTATGGTATTTGTGAATTATCTGTAGTTCCCGTGAGAAAAAATCAGGGAAGTAAAAATGAAATGGTTACTCAATTGTTATTTGGAGAGATATTTACCATCATTAAATTAGACAAAAAGTGGTCAAAAATTTCAAATGAATATGATAATTATATAGGATGGGTAAATAACATACAAATAAAATTTATAGATAAAATAAGTTACGAATCAATAAAAAAAAACAAACCATTCTACTCAACTAATAATAAAGGGTATTTAATTAATAAATATAAAAATAAGATATCTGCTCCCTTGGGAAGTTTAATTAGTTCGTCTAAATTTTTAGAAACTACCTTTCAAGGTGAATTATCAAATTTAAATAGAGATAATATTTCTAAAGTAAGCATGTTGTTTTTAGATTCTCCTTATTTATGGGGAGGAAGAACTACACATGGAATTGACTGTTCAGGGTTTTCACAAATAATTTATAAAGTCTGTGGAATTAAAATTAGTAGAGATGCAAGACAACAAGCTGTTGAGGGAAAATTAATTGATAAAAGAAATGTTAATTGTGGTGATCTAGCTTTTTTTGGAGAATCTAAAAAGAAAATCACACATGTAGGTATAATGATTAGTAAAAGTGAAATTATTCATGCTTTTGGAAAAATCAGGATTGACAAAGTTAATATGGAAGGTATTATTAATTCAAAAACAGGAAAAAATACACATAAATTAATTGAATTTAGAAATTATTGATTTTCTAATTCATCTATCTTAGCGCTCATTAGTTTATAATTTTCATTATCTCCAACAGTGTAGTAAATATTCTTTGCTGTTTTTAAAGCTTCGATGTTTGTTGGATCAATTTCAATGAGTTTTTCTAGATAAGGTAAACATGAAGCGTACAAGTCTTCTCTGTCTTGTTTTAGCTTGTCATATTTCTCAAAATCACTTCTTTTATTTGAAGTAGCTAATTCATTCATTTGTTCTACAAGAGCTTCCTCACCTTCTAAAATCAAACCAACCAAATTTAAATATGTTGACGCATAATTAGGGTCTAATTCTAATGATTTTTTATAGTAATTCATAGCATCTTCAAATTCACCTTGCTCAACGTTAATAACACCTAAATTATAATATAAAATAGCGTTATCCGGATCTTTTGTTATAGCTTCCTGCATTAGAGTTTTAAACTTTTCTTTATTTCCAAGCTTCATATATAAATCCGCCTCTGAAAGTAAAAGATTTAAGTCATCAGGTCTAATTTTTCTAGCATCTTCAATTGCTGTTACTGCCATATCTGTTTCGCCTAACTGAACGTATATAAGTGCAATATTTTTAACAATTTCAGGTAACCTTGATTCTGTTTTACCAACCCTTGGGTTTGTATAATCCTTAGAGGATTTAAAAAGATTATATTCGGTTTCACTTACCTTCTCTTCAATTTGAGTTTCTACAGGCGTAATAAAATATTCCGAGACAATTCCTGTATAATTCATTTTTTTTAGCTTATTGTAATATTCTAAAGCAACTTGATAATCATTACCATTTACCGAGCTTGAAGCAGCAAAATATAGATAGTTGACATTCTCATCTTTATCTGGATTAATTAAATAAGCGTCATATAATCTTTTTGAGGCACTGATGAAATCTTCGTTCTTGTTGTCTTGTACTGCTAAATTTACCAACTCAATTTCAATTTGATCTATTAGAATGCCAGCGTCCTCTGTATATTTATCAAAATTATCTAAATCAATAGCTTTTCTAAGTAATGGGACAGCATCATCATAATTCGTATCGCCTTTGCTAGCCCAACCTAGTAAATAATAGTAGTGAGCCTGATACTTTTGTTCAGAAGATATTATTACGCCCTCTATTTGAGAAAGAATATCTAAAGCCTCATTATAAAAACCTTCATTTAAACGTTTTTCAGCATTTCTTAATTCTTTCTTTTGAGAAAAACCAAAAACTGTTGTGAACATTATAATTATAACTATAATTTTTTTCATCGGTTAAATTATTTTAAATCGTTATTATTTTCTGTAGATTCATCTGTAATATCAACTTCAATATCTTCCAAATCTTGTACATCGTCATCATCATGGACAACTTTAGCAACAGCGGCTATTGAATCATTTTCTTTTAAATTTATTAATTTCACACCCTGTGTTGCCCTTCCCATGACTCTTAGTGAGGACACCTCCATTCTAATCGCAATTCCAGACTTATTTATGATCATCAAATCATCATTATCTGTGACATTTTTTAGAGAAACAAGTTTGCCAGTTTTTTCAGTAACTGAAATGGTTTTAACTCCTTTACCACCTCTATTGGTCATTCGGTATGCATCTAAACTAGATCTTTTACCATAACCATTTTCAGAAACAACTAAAATATCACTGTCCATATCATTAACTGAAATCATACCAACTACCTCGTCGTTATCATCTTTAAGTCTTATTCCTCTGACACCAGAGGCATTTCTACCCATAGGACGAGTTTTACTTTCCTCAAACCTAATACATTTTCCTGATTGAACTGCTATAAGAACTTGTGAGTTTCCAGTTGTTAATTTAGCCTCTAATAATTCATCATCATCCTTAATAGTAATTGCATTAATACCATTTGATCTTGGTCTTGAATATTGCTCTAAAGAAGTTTTCTTGACCTGGCCTTTTTTTGTAGCCATGATAACATAATGAGTATTGATATATTCTTCATCTTTTAAATCTTGAGTGCAAATAAAAGCTTTTACATCATCATCTTGTTCTATATTGATCAAGTTTTGAATTGCTCTACCTTTAGATGTTTTACTTCCCTCAGGAATTTCATAAACTCTCATCCAGAAACATTTGCCTTTTTGTGTAAAAAATAGCATGTATTGGTGATTTGTTCCTATAAATAAATGTTCTAAAAAGTCTTCATTCCTAGTTGTTGATGCTTTTTGGCCTACACCCCCTCTGTGTTGTGTTTTATATTCAACTAACGGAGTTCTTTTAATGTAACCAGCATTAGAGATAGTTAAAACAACTTTTTCGTCTGGAATCATATCCTCAATACTGAGATCTCCCCCTGCATATTCAATTGTTGATCTTCTCTCATCTCCGTATTTTTCTAATATTTCAGAAAGTTCAGATTTAATAATATCCATTCTTCTATCCTTACTATCTAATATTCCTTTAAGATCTTTAATAGTCATCATTAACTCATCAAATTCAGATCTAAGTTTATCTTGCTCTAAACCAGTTAATTGTCTTAATCTCATTTCAACAATTGCCTTAGATTGAATTTCACTTAATTTAAATTCAGCTATTAACTTTTCTTTTGCTTGATCAGCGTTTGATGAGGATCGAATTAGAGAAATAACCTTATCAATATTATCAGACGCAATAATCAAACCTTCTAAAATATGTGCTCTTTCTTCTGCTTTTTTTAGCTCATATTTAGTTCTTCTGACTACCACTTCATGTCTATGATCTACAAAATGACTAATCATTTCTTTTAAGTTTAACATCTGAGGCCTACCTTTAACTAATGCTATGTTATTAACACTAAAAGACGATTGGAGTGGAGTATACTTATAAAGTGTATTTAAAACTATATTCGGAATAGCGTCTCTTTTTAAAACGTATACAATTCTCATTCCTTTTCTATCAGATTCATCTCGAATCGTGGAAATACCATCAATTTTTTTATCATTAACCATCTCAGCAGTTTTCCTAATCATTTCTGCTTTATTAACCTGGTAAGGAATTTCTGTAACAATGATGCATTCTCTTCCAGAAACTTCTTCAATTTCAGCTTTTGCTCTCATCACAATTCTTCCTCTACCAGTATGAAATGCTTCTTTTACACCATCATAACCATAAATAGTTCCCCCAGTAGGAAAGTCAGGAGCTTTAACAAATTCAATTAATTGATCGATAGTTATATCATTGTTTTCAATAAAAGCAATTGTACCATTAATAACTTCGGATAAATTGTGGGGAGGCATATTAGTAGCCATACCAACAGCAATCCCTGAAGCTCCATTTACTAATAAATTTGGAATTTTTGTTGGTAAAACAGTTGGTTCCATAATTGAATCATCATAATTCAACTGATGATCTACTGTTTCTTTGTCTAGGTCAGCTACCATTTCTTCTGAAATTTTTTGCATTCTTGCTTCAGTGTAACGCATCGCTGCAGGGCTATCTCCATCAACTGAACCATAGTTACCCTGACCATCTACCATCAAATATCTTAAACTCCAATCTTGAGCCATTCTAACCATGGTATCATAGACTGAAGAATCACCGTGAGGATGGTACTTACCTAATACTTCTCCAACAATGAAAGCTGATTTTTTAAACTTACTTGACGATCTCAATCCAAGTTGATGCATTCCATACAAAACCCTGCGATGTACAGGTTTTAAACCATCTCTAACATCGGGAAGAGCCCTGGAAACGATAACAGACATTGAATAATCAATATATGCTGACTTCATTGCATCTTCAATATTAACAGGGATAAGTTTTTCTCCTTCGCTCATAATTATTTATAATTAATCTATTAATAAAAAAACATCTAATCAAAGATAACAATTGCCTCAGTTATAAACATATTTAAGTTCCACAATTTTAAATAATTTTATTAACATATTTTATTTAATATTATTGTTTAATTACAGATAAAAAAACTTGGAATTAATTTATTTTTTTTGTCTATTTACTTTGTAATTAATAATAAAGTTATTTAGAATGGATGATAATTTCTCTTCAAGGGTTAAGGATGTGATTACCTACAGCAAGGAAGAAGCGTTGAGACTTGGACACGATTTTATAGGAACAGAGCACCTTTTACTCGGAATGTTAAGAGATGGAGGAGGAAAAGCTATTTCAATCTTAAATTCATTAGAAGTGGATTTAGACTATTTAAGAAAAAAAGTGGAAATATTAAGTCCTCCTAACCCCATTAATGATTTTGATCAAAATCATAAAAAAAACTTACACCTTACTAGACAAGCAGAAAGAGCATTAAAAACCACTTTTTTAGAAGCAAAACTTTTTCAAGGAAAATCAATTAACACGGCTCATCTTCTGCTATGTATTCTAAGAAATGAGAATGACCCAACAACTAAACTTTTAATAAAGCTTCAACTTGATTATGAAACTGTAAAAGAGCAGTTTAAATACATGTTGACAGAATCTGACGATAACTATTCTAACCTACCATCCTCAGAAACTTTTCCTGATGACTCAAAAGATGAAGAAAGTCCTATTGAAGAAAATCCATTTACAATTAAAACGGATAGTAAATCTAAAATAAAATCAAAAACACCAGTATTAGATAATTTTGGAAGAGACTTAACCGCATTTGCTACACAAGGAAAACTAGACCCAGTTATAGGTAGAGAAAAAGAAATAGAAAGAGTGTCTCAAATTTTAAGTAGAAGAAAGAAAAATAATCCATTACTTATTGGTGAACCTGGAGTTGGTAAGTCTGCCATCGCTGAGGGATTAGCATTAAGGATTATTGAAAAAAAAGTATCAAGAATATTATACAATAAAAGGGTAGTAACGCTTGATTTAGCTAGTATAGTTGCTGGAACAAAATACAGAGGACAGTTTGAAGAAAGAATGAAAGCAGTTATGAACGAAATTGAAAAGAATGAAGATATAATATTATTTATTGACGAAATTCATACAATTGTTGGAGCTGGCGGGGCAACAGGTAGTCTTGATGCATCAAATATGTTTAAACCTGCACTTGCAAGAGGAGAAATTCAATGTATAGGGGCTACCACTTTAGATGAATACAGACAGTACATAGAAAAGGATGGTGCTTTAGAAAGAAGGTTTCAAAAGATAATTGTTCAACCCACCGACATTGATGAAACGATTGAAATTCTAAAAAACATTAAAGATAAATACGAATCTCATCATAATGTAAATTTTACAGATAAAGCTATTATTGCTTGTGTAAAATTAACTGACAGATATATATCTGATCGTTTTCTCCCAGATAAGGCAATCGATGCAATGGATGAAGCTGGTTCTAGAGTACATATAACAAATATGGATGTTCCAAAAAATATTGTTGAATTAGAAAATAACCTTGAAAAAGTTAGAGAAAATAAAAACACTGTAGTTAAAAAACAAAAATATGAAGAGGCTGCGAAACTTAGAGATGATGAAAAAAGAATTGAAAAAGAACTTTTGTTGGCTCAGGAAAAATGGCAAGAAGACATAAAACAACATAGAGAAACTGTAACAGAAGATGATATTTCTCAAGTAGTTTCAATGATAACTGGAATTCCAATAAATAAAATTGCCAAAGCTGAGCTTAATCAATTATCTAATCTTGACAAAAAAATATCTGGAAAGGTTATTGGACAACAAGATGCTGTTCTCAAGGTGGTTAAAGCAATTCAAAGAAATAGAGCTGGAATAAAAGACCCTAACAAACCGATCGGATCATTTATCTTTTTGGGACAAACTGGAGTTGGAAAAACACAGCTTGCTAAAATATTATCATCCGAATTATTTAATGGAAGCGATTCGCTAATCAGAATCGACATGAGTGAATATATGGAGAAATTTGCTGTTTCTAGACTAATTGGAGCACCTCCTGGTTATGTTGGATATGAGGAGGGTGGACAATTAACTGAAAAAGTCAGAAGAAAACCATATAGTGTTATTTTATTGGATGAAGTTGAGAAAGCCCATCCAGATATTTTTAACATGCTTTTACAGGTTTTAGATGAAGGAACTTTAACTGATAGCTTAGGTAGAAAAATTGATTTTAAAAACACAGTAATAATCATGACTTCAAATCTTGGAGCCAGAGAAGTTAAAGATTTTGGAAATGGAGTTGGATTCGGAACTGAAGCTTTAAAAGCCCAAGAGTCAAAAAATATTAGAAATACTATTGAAAAATCTTTGAAAAAAGCGTTTTCACCCGAATTTTTAAACAGAGTTGATGAAATAGTTATTTTTAATAGTTTAGAAAAAGATGATTTAAAGAAAATAATAGATATCGAACTCCAAACTCTATTGAAAAGAACAAAAGATCTTGGTTATAATGTCAAAATATCATCAAAAGCATTAAACTTTCTATGCAATAAAGGTTTCGATAAAAAATATGGTGCTAGACCATTAAAAAGAGCTATTCAGAAATATATTGAGGACTTGCTAGCTGAAGAGATTGTAAAAGCAAAGTTAAATATTGGCGATTCAATTAAAATAGATTGGGATGGTAAGTCTGATAATCTATCCACAGATAATAGTAAATAATATTTCTTTTTTTCCTAACTCAAACAATATTTTTACAAAAATAAATGATAGTTATAAAATTTGGTGGGTCATCAATTTCAAATTCTAAAAATATTGAGAAATCAATCAAAATAATTAATAACTATAAGGGAAACATAATTGTTATTTTTTCTGCGTTTGGAGGTGTAACAGATCTTTTAATGGAATCTGGAAAATTAGCAAGCAATCAAGATAAAAATTATGTCAAAAAATTTAACTTAATTAAAAAAATACATTTTGATATATGTACTTCTCTATTTGATATAAATAATCAAAGTCAAATATTAAGTTATGTTCAACAAAATCTAAATATTCTAGAAAGTATTTTAGAAGGTATATATAATTTAAAAGAGTTTAGTAATAAATCTTCTGCTACTATTTCAGGTTTTGGAGAGTTAATGTCATATTATATTATAGGAAAATTAGGTGAAGTTAGGAATTTAGAATTTCAGATTAAAGATTCAAGAGAAATCATAACAACTAAGCTTATTAAAATTAATAACTCTCAAGTTGACTTCAAATTAACTAAAAAAAAATGGGATAGTTTTTTTAAAGAAAAAAATAAGCGAATAATCATAATGCCAGGATTTATTGCTAGGGATAACTTTGGAAATGATGTAACTCTTGGCAGAGGCGGATCAGACTATACCGCGTCAATAATAGCATCAGTTAGTGGAGCAAATAAATTAGATATTTGGACTGATGTTAGTGGAATGTTTACTGCTAATCCAACTATTGTTAAGCAAGCTATATCTATTGATTCACTTTCTTATCAGGAAGCTATGGAATTATCACATTTCGGAGCAAAAGTTATTTTTCCACCAACCATTCAGCCTGTAATGAACAAAAATATTCCTGTATCTATAAAAAATACTTTTAAACCAGATGATAGTGGAACTGAAATATCTAATAAAAATAATTCGCGTTTCAATATAGTAAAAGGAATTAGCCATATCCAAGGAATTTCACTGTTAACATTAGAGGGAAGCGGTATGATTGGCAGCCCTGGATACTCAAAAAAATTGTTTGAAATATTGTCAGTTAGTAATATTAATATAATAATGATTACTCAAGCTTCTTCAGAACACTCTATTTGTATTGGTGTTAAAGGTGAAGAGCGTGAGAAAGCAAAAAAAATAATTGATGAAGAGTTTTATAATGAAATAACTAACAATATTATAAAACCATTAAAAGTAGAAAGAGATCTTGCGATAATTGCCTTAGTTGGAGATAAAATGAAGAATCATCAAGGTATTAGTGGGAAAATGTTTAGTGTTTTGGGCTACAATAACATTAATGTTAAAGCTATATCTCAAGGCGCCTCAGAAAGAAATATCACAGCGGTAATTAAAAAAAAAGATGTTAAAAAAGCTCTTAACACTTTACATGAAAAGTTTTTTGAAAAGAACATAAAACAATTAAACTTATTTATTACCGGAGTTGGAAATGTTGGAAAAAAATTATTAGAACAAATTTTTAATCAAACTAAATATTTAGAAGAAAATTTGCATATCCAAATTAAAATAGTTGGAATATCTAATTCAAAAAAAATGCTATTCAATAATAATGGAATAGTAATTAATAATTGGCAGAATGAACTAAAAAAGGGAGAAAAATCGAGCGAGGAAAAGTTTTTTAAAAGAACTAAAACATTAAATCTTAGAAATAGCATTTTTATAGATAATACTGCTAGTGAAATAATTGCAAATACTTATAAAGATTATTTGAGAAATAGCATAAGTGTTGTCACATGTAATAAAATTGCTTGTTCAGATAATTATTTAAATTACAAAAATTTAAATGATCTTTCTAAACAATATGGCTCATCGTTTTTGTTTGAAACAAATGTTGGGGCTGGCTTACCAATAATTGATACCTTAAATAACCTAATTGCCTCAGGAGACAGAATAAAATCAATTCAAGCTGTTCTCTCAGGAAGTTTAAACTACATCTTTAATAATTTTAACAAAAAAAATTCTTTCGAAAATACAGTTAAAAGCGCTATGAGTGAGGGTTATACAGAGCCTGATCCTAAAATTGATTTAAGCGGAATAGATGTTGCTAGAAAAATTCTAATTCTAGCTAGAGTGAGTGGTATTAAATTAGAACTAAATGATATAAAAAATAATTCTTTTCTTCCAAAAGATTGTTTAAATACTAAAAATAATGATGAACTTTTAAAATGTCTCTCATCAAATGCAAATCATTTTAATGAAATTTTAAAAGATGCTAACAACAAAAAATGTAAAATTAAATATGTTGCTGAATTAAATAATGGGAAAGCTAGCGTTGGACTTAAATTAATTCCAAAGGGACATGATTTTTATAATCTAGAGGGAAGTGACAACATTGTATTATTTTATACCGATAGATATCATACACAACCTTTAATTGTAAAAGGAGCTGGAGCGGGAGCAGAGGTGACTGCAGCTGGTATTTTTGGAGATATAATTAAAATTGGTAAAAGGTAAAATGAACGAAATAAAAGTATTTTCGCCTGCAAGTGTAGCAAACCTTTCATGTGGATATGATATTTTAGGTGCATGTTTAGATGGAATAGGTGATGAAATAACAGTTCGTAAAACAAAAAATAAAGAAATAAAAATAAATAAAGTTTCGGGCCAAAAATTAAGTAAAAATGTAAGAAAAAATGTAGCTGGTGTTTCTGCTGTTGCATTTTTAAATGATATTAAAGTTGATTGTGGTTTTGAGATTGAAATAAAAAAAGGAATAAAACCAGGAAGCGGAATTGGAAGCAGTGCCGCTAGTGCTGCTGGAAGTGTTTTTGCTATTAATGAATTATTAGGAAAGCCATTATCGAATAAAGACTTAATTAAATATGCTGCTGAAGGAGAAAAAGCTGCATGCGGAAGTGCAATCTATGATAATGTGGCAGCAGTTTTATTAGGCGGTTTTACTCTTGTAAGAGAAAAAAATGATATTATTAAGCTAAACTCACCCATTGGATTAGCCTTTACAATACTTCATCCGCAAATTGAAGTGAAAACTTCTGATTCTAGAGCTTTAATTAAAAAAGTTGTTTCTTTAGAAACTATGGTAAAACAATCAGCTAATTTAGGTGCATTTGTTAGTGGATTATACACAGAAGATTATGAATTAATAGGTAGATCAATGAAAGATATAGTTATTGAGCCTCTCAGATCTATTCTAATACCTGATTTTGAAAAACTTAAAAAAATTTGTTACTCAAATGGAGCACTAGGATTTGGTATTTCTGGATCTGGACCATCTGTATTTGCTCTTTCTAATGGAATTATTCAGGCTAAAAAAATAAGCCAATCCCTTGAAAAAAAATATAAAAAATTAAACATACCATTTGATATTCATTGTTCATATGTCAATAATCTTGGGGTTAGAATTATTGATTTAAAATAAATCATGTTATTTAAAAGTTTAAACGGAATTTCTAAAAAAGTAAACTTTGAAACTGCTGTTAAAAAAGGTCTAGCAGATGATGGTGGTTTATATTTCCCAGAACACATAAGACCTTTAAAAAAAGATTTTATAGAAAATTTAGAAAATTATTCTAATATTGACATCGCCCTAACAGTGCTCGAACAATTTATTGGGGACTCAATAAATAAAATAGATTTAAGAAAAATATTATCCAATACAATTGATTTCGATTTTCCTTTGGTTGATCTAGGAAAAAATATTTATTCATTAGAATTGTTTCACGGTCCTACCCTAGCATTTAAAGATGTTGGGGCTAGGTTCATGGCTAATTGTTTAGCTTATTTTAATAAAAACAGTTCTAAATTAAATACAGTTTTGGTAGCAACTTCAGGGGATACTGGAGCGGCAGTTGCTAACGGTTTTTATAAAGTCAAAGGAACAAACGTTATAATTTTATATCCCAAAAACAAAGTTAGTGAAATACAAGAAAGACAATTAACTACGAACGGAAATAACATTACCGCGTTGAGAGTTAAAGGCAGTTTTGATGATTGTCAAAAAATAGTTAAAAATGCTTTTCTGGATAAAGAATTAAATGAAAAATTTAATTTAACATCGGCAAATTCAATAAATATTGCTAGATGGCTTCCTCAATCACTATATTATTTTTATGCTGTTAAAAATCTAAAAAAAGATAATTTAGTGTTTAGTATTCCAAGTGGAAATTTTGGAAATATTTGTGCAGGATTAATTGCAATGAAATTAGGCCTTCCGATTAAACATTTTATTGCTAGTACAAACTTAAACGATACAATTCCAAGATATTTTGAATCTCAAGTTTTATCACCAAAACCAACAATACAAACAATATCAAACGCAATGGATGTCTCCATCCCTAGTAATTTTATAAGAATACAAGAAATGTTTGAAAATTTTCAAGATTTATCATCTGTAATGTCATCTTATTCTTTCAATGACAAACAAACATTAGAAGCTGTTAAAAAAATCTACAATAACAACAATTATATTTTAGATCCTCATGGTGCTGTAGGTTATTTGGGTTTAAAAAAACACTTAGAAAGTTGTTCAGCTCAAAAAACTGGAGTTTTTTTAGAAACAGCCCACCCTATAAAATTTGCAAATGATATAGAAAAATCAATAAAAGTCAAAATCAAATTTCCTGAGAGAATTAATGGTATTTTATCAAAAAAGAAAAAATATTATAATATAGTTAGTTATAATAATTTTAAAACTAAAATTATGTCTATGGATTTTTATTGAATGAAAAATTTTTGGGAGGTTCTATACCTTTTAAATGTTTTACAAAAAAATCCCATTTTCTTCTCATCATATAGTTGCTCATATCTCCATAACCATGTCTTTTATTTGGAAATAAAATTAAATCAAAATCTTTATTAGCCTTAATTAACTCTTCGACTACAAGCATTGTATTTGAAGGAGGAACATTATCATCTAACATACCATGCGCTATTAATAATTTTCCTTTCAAATTTTCAACTAATAATTGATTCGCTTGACTATCATAATTTGTTTTTTTAAAATCATATTCAGAATCATTGTCATTAGAATTCAAATCAATATGATTCATAAGACCATGCCATTTTTCCCCCCAGTCAGCTTCATAATTTCTATTATCATGATTTCCAGAACTTGAAACTGCTACATCGTAAAATTCAGGGTATCTTAATAAAGCACCTGTAGAGGCGAATCCACCTCCAGAATGTCCCCAAATACCTACTTTAGATAAATCCATCGCTGTATATTTTTTTGATAACTGTTGGATTGTCTTAATATTATCTGGGAGTCCATTGTCTCCCATATTTCCATAATATGCATCATGGAAAGATTTGGATCTTCCCGGAGTTCCCATGGCATCAACTGCAACGACAACAAAACCCAGTTCAGCAAGAGCTTGAAAATCCCTTCTAGCAACCATAAATGAATAATTACCAACACTTCCAGATTGTGGTCCAGGATAAATGTAGTTTAAAACAGGATATTTTTTGTCGGTTTTATAATAGCTAGGCAAGTACAAAAGACCATAAAGATCGGTTTTATCATCTCTTGCCTTTACGTTAAACTCTATTGGTTCTTGCCAGCCGTTACTTTGAAGCTTATCAACATTAGATATCGATAATTGTAATAAGGTTTTTCCGTTTTTATCTTTTAAAATTGAAGTCGGTGGATTTTTAGTTGTTGAGTATGTTGTTACAAAATAATTCCAATTAGGTGAGGGATTGATAATATGAGTACCTTTTTCAGGAGTTAAACATTTCAGTCCAGATCCATCAAAATTAATTTTATACAAATAAACATGGTATGGGTTTCCTTTTTCTCTACCTCCCGCTGTAAAAAATAATTCTCTTTTATTTTCGTCAATATGAAGCAATTTTCTTACCAACCAATTTCCCTTGGTAATCCTATTTTTTAATTGTTTGGTTTTTAAATCATATAAATAAAGGTGTCCCCAATTATCTTTCTCTGAATACCAAATAAATTCATCCGAATCAAATAACACCTTCCAATTTTCGCTTCCTAAACCAGATTCATAGTAAGTATCTACAGTTTCCTTAAAAACAGATGATACTTGACCGGTTTTTGTATTAGCAATTTTCAAATTTGCCATTTTATGATCTCTTGATGAAGAAATGAAGGCTAGCTTAGATCCATCTTCATTCCATTGAGTGTCTAATAATTCGCCGTCTCTTCCAGCAATATGATCTGTTGTTGTAGACCTTTGAAAATCATTTTCCATATTAAGCCTTACAATATTATTGTTTTTCAGATCAATAATCAGCCTTTCAATTTCAAAAATTTTTTCATCACCAGGTAATGCATACTTCCAAGATTGAAGTTTTGGGTGACCTACATTAGTAGTAGTTAAATACATTTCACCGACTCCTCTTGCATCTTGTCTGAAAGTTGCTATTTTGTCAGATTTAGGACTCCATTTTAGTACTGGGCCTTCACTTTTAATCCAACCAGCGTTGTTAGTAGCGTATCCATAATCTTCTTTACCATCAAATGTAAGTTGTGTTTTTTTGTTTGTCTTTAGATCTCTAATCCAAAGATTATAATTATCAATAAATGCAGCTAAATTTCCATTTGGAGATAGAAATTCATCCCTATTAGTTTTGGGTTCAAAATTATTAAAATATTCTTGTTTATTTAACGAAATTTTTTTGTAAGATTTTAAGTCTATTTTAAAGCTTTCCATTTTACTCTCTTTCTTAACCTTATAAAAAAGAAAATCTTCTTTATCCCATTTTTGAGAATTTATGGTATTTAAAAGATATTTATTTAAATTTTTGGAAAGGTGTTTAGAAGCATTTTCATAATCATTGATTGAATAAGATTTCTTGTTTATTTGATTACAAGAAAAAAAACTCGACAGGATAATTAATAAAAAAAAAGAAAATACTTTTTTCATGTTACTAAAGAATTAATTAGTTACAAACTTTTTGTTAACGTAGTAATTATCATCAAAAATAAAATTGTCTGATTTTAATTTTAATTCTTTCCATTCTTTTGTTGGAAATATTCGTATATTTTTTTCGTTAACTATTAATTCCATAGGCATTTCAAAATTATCTATAACATCAGTCCATCTAAATTTAAGGACATTGTTTTTAATACTATATTGTAATGTTGGGATTCTATTATCTCTTAAATATTGATTAAAAAATGGATTTAAATTCATTTTCATTTTTTTAGAAATATAATTCTCAATTTGAGAAGTTGTAACAGTTTGATGATAAAACTCACTATTTAAACCTCTTAATATTTTTCTCCATCTTACATCATTACCTGTTATTTGTCTCAATGTATGCAATAAATTGGCTCCCTTCGCGTACATATCACTTGAACCACCTTTATTAACATTATATGGACCAATAATTGGTTTTAAATTACGAATATTTCTTCTAGTCCCAATAACATATTCAGAGGCAGCTTTCTTACCATAATGATAATCTACAAAGAGATTTTCAGAGTACGTAGTAAAACCCTCATGAACCCACATATCAGCAATATCTTTATATGTAATATTATTAGCAAACCACTCATGACCTGTCTCATGAATTATTATATAGTCAAATTTCAATCCCCAACCTGTTCCAGACAAGTCTCTACCTAAATAACCTTTTTTATATTTATTTCCATATGTAACTGAACTTTGATGTTCCATACCTAAATAAGGCGTCTCAACTAATTTAAAACTATCCTCATAGAATGGATATGGACCAAACCAATATTCAAAAGCTTGCATAGTTTTAACAGCATCCTCAAAATGAATTTTAGCTTTTTCTAAATTGTAACTTAAAATATAATAATCCATATCTAAATCACCGTTTTCCCCCTGATATATCTCAGAAAAATTTACATAATCGCCTATATTAATATTTACTCCATAATTATTTATTGGATTAACAACCTGCCAATGAAATGTTGTTGATTCAGACATTTCATCAACTTTTACAAGTCTTCCATTAGAAATATTGGTAAGTCCTTTTGGAACATTTACACTCATGAGCATGCCTTCAACTTCATCATACATATGATCCTTATTTGGCCACCATACACTTGCTCCTAAACCTTGACATGAAGATGCTATGAAATGATTTCCATTTTTATCTCTTTCCCATGATATTCCTCCATCCCATGGAGCTCTGACTGCAACTCTTGGCTTACCTTCGTAAAAAACTTTTATTTTATTATTTTCTCCTTTAATTTGAGTGTCCTTCAACTTAATAAAATGAGCATTGCCGTCGTGCCTTATTTCTAAATCTTTTCCATTTTGTTCTGCTCTTGTGAGAATTAATGGTTGCTGAAGATCAATTTGCATTTCATGATAAGATTCGATTACATGATAACTTATTTCGTTTGAACCATAAATTGTTCTCTTTTCAGGATCTACAGAAATGTCTAAATGATAATAAGTTAAATCCCACCAAATTCGTTCTTTCGTTATAGAACCTCTTAAAGTATCTTGACGATTAAAATCATTTTTATCACTCAAAATTCCTTGAGCATTGACTGACAAAGTAAAACTCAGAATGATAATAATTATAAAAAATTTATAGTTCATAATATTTAAATGTAAAGTATATAATTAAATTTACACATATTTTAAATAACATGAAAAAAACAACTCTTTACAATAAACACTTACAGCTTAATGCCAAAATAATTCCATTTTCTGGATATTTAATGCCTGTTCAGTATGAAGGAGTAAATACTGAACACTTACATGTCAGAAATTCTGTTGGTCTTTTTGATGTTTCTCATATGGGAGAATTCTTTTTAGAAGGAGAAAAATCAACTGATTTACTACAATTAATATGTACAAATGATATTTCTAAAATTGGAAATGAAAAAGCTCAATACAGTTGTTTGACGAATGAAAAAGGTGGTATTATTGATGATTTAATAATATACAAGTTTAACGATAATAAATTCATGTTGGTTGTTAATGCAGATAATATTAAAAAAGACTGGGATTGGATCAAAAATAAAAATGAAAAATTTGGAAATAAATTGGATAACAGATCTGACCAAATGTCTTTACTTGCCTTACAAGGTCCAAAAGCATATGATTTATTACAAAAAATAGTAGAATTTGATGTTAAAAGTTTAGAAAATTATTGTTTCCTAGAAACTGATTTAAATAAATTTAAAAACATAATTATATCTACAACTGGATATACTGGTTCTGGCGGGTTTGAAATTTACTGTGAAAATAAAGATGTTATTGGTATTTGGGAAATTCTGTTTGAATATGGAAAAGAATTTAATGTAAAACCTATTGGGTTGGCTGCGAGAGACACTTTAAGATTAGAAATGGGATATTGTTTATATGGAAACGATATAAATGAAAAAACTACACCTATAGAGGCTGGTTTGAAATGGATTACTAAAACAGATAAAAATTTTATTGGAAAAAATAATATCTTATTTCAAATCAAAAATAGTCCTAATAAAAAACTTGTTGGTTTTAAATTAGAAGAAAGAGGAATTCCAAGACATGATTATGAGATTTTTGATAATGATGATAAAAAAATTGGAGTTGTAACATCTGGAACCATGTCACCAGTTCTTAAACAAGGTATAGGGCTTGGTTATGTTGATATTAAAAACTCCAAGATTGAATCAGTAATCTATATAAAAATTAGAAGTAAAAAAATAAAAGCCTCTCTTGTAAAACTTCCATTTGTAAAAATATAGTTAGGTGATAAAGATATTAATTTTTGGAGGTAGTGGATATTTAGGAAATACTATTTTCAAGGAATTAAATCCCTTTTATGATGTTTACTGTACATATTTTCAAAATATCCATTTTAAGAAAAATAAAAGATTTTTTTGTTTTGATTTAAACGATGACTTTACCAGGATTGTAAAAAAAGTTAATCCAAATCACATAATTTCTAGTTTAAAAGGGGATTTTAATAAACAAATGTTTTTTCATAAAAAACTTATAAATTACTGTGATGATAAAAACATTAAACTACTTTTTGTTTCCTCGTCTAACGTTTTTGATACGTTCACCAATTATCCTAGTTATGAAAATGATAAAACATTTTCCGAGAGTATATTTGGAAGGTTTAAAATAAATATTGAAAATAAAATATTAAGAATGAAATCAAAAAAATGGGTTATTTTAAGGTCACCTATGATATTTGATAAAAACTCCCCAAGAATAAAGGATATACTTATTAAATCGAAAAGATCTATTGCAATTGAAATATTTCCAAATTTGATAGTTAATATAAATTCTGCAAAAAAATTTGCCAAACAGATTCATTACTTAATAAGTAGAGATATAAATGGAATTATACACCACGGGAGTAATGATTTGGTTAATCATGATGAATATATATTCTCAGTTGTAAAAAAACTAAATATTAAAAAAATTAATTATAAATATATTTATACAACTAATGATAATAGATATTTAGCATTATTTTCTAATCAAACTATCTTTCCAAATCATCTACAGTTTAGTTTTGAAGAAGTTTTAAGAGAAATTATTAAATAATGAATTTTATAAAGGTTTAATTTTAATCTATCTTTGAAACTATGGGAAGGGCATTTGAGTTTAGAAAGGCTAGAAAAATGAAACGTTGGTCAGCAATGGCTAAAACATTTACTAGAATTGGCAAGGACATAGTAATGGCTGTAAAAGATGGTGGCCCGGCACCTGAATCAAATTCTAAGCTAAGAGCAGTAATTCAAAACGCTAAGTCTGCTAATATGCCCAAAGAAAACATTGAAAGAGCAATAAAGAAAGCTTCTGATAAAACATCAGAAAATTATAAAGAAATTTTATTTGAAGGATATGGTCCTTTTGGAATAGCTATAATAGTTGAAACTGCAACTGATAATAACAATCGAACAGTTGCTAATGTTAGAAGCTACTTTAATAAATATGAGGGAAGCCTGGGTACTGCTGGATCAGTAGAGTTTATGTTTGATCGCTTGTGTCACTTTAAAATTAGGACTGATTTGGATGTCGAAGAGTTAGAATTAGACCTAATTGATTTTGGGATTGATGAAGTTATTATTGATGAAAATGAAATTTTAATATACTCTTCTTTTGAAAATTATGGAATAATTCAAAAAGAATTAGAATTTAGAAAGATTAATATTATATCTTCTGAATTTGAAAGAATTCCAAAACAGTTCAAAACATTAAGTGAAGAAAAAAAAGATAAAGTAAATGTCTTAATTGAAAAAATTGAGGAAGATGATGATGTTCAAAATGTATTCCATAATATGAATTAAATTTAAGAATACTCTTCCACTTTTCCTTTTACTCCTTTAAAAAAACCTCTTAATTTTTTAATATCATCCTCCATATTATCTGTGGTAAAAAACGGATCAGAAAATTTGATGTTTTTATCTTTAAAATTTAATGTTGCGCTAATAATTGGTACAGAAGCTTTTTTAGCAATATAATAAAAACCTGTCTTCCATTTTAAGACTTTTTTTCTTGTACCTTCTGGTGAGATTCCTAATCTAAATTCTGATTTATTATTGAATATATCAGCAATTAAATCAACTGATTTTGTTTTGCTTCCTCTATCTACAGGCGTACCTCCCACCCATTTAAAGAAAAATCCAAATGGAAATTTAAATAATTCTTTTTTTCCAATAAAATTAATTTGTTGTTTAATTACTTTTCTAATCACAATTGCAATAAAGAAGTCAAACCAATGTGTATGAGGAGCAACAATAATAACACATTTTTTAGGCAAATTTGTATTGCCTAATATTTCCCATCCAAATAATTTAAATAAGATGAAATCAGCTAGTTTTTTCATCCAATATTTTTCTAGCATTAATTAAATCTTCCATAACATCAATACCATATCCCTCATAATCAGTTAGAACCATTTTTATTTTCTTGGCATTTTCTAAAAACCTTAATTGTTCCAGCTTTTCTAATTTCTCTAATTTGGTTGATTTTGATTTATAATAATATAATAAACTTTCTTTTCTAAAAGCATAAACTCCGATATGCTTAAAGTATTTTATATTCTTGTCTTTGGATCTATTAAAAGGTATTATAGATCTGGAAAAATACATAGCGAAGTTGTTCTTATCGACTACTACTTTTACATTATTTGGGCTAAGTATTTCTCTCTCATTTGTAATTAGCTGCATAATAGAGGCTAAATCAATATTTTTTTTGTCATCATCAATAAAAACTGAAATTAATTTTTCAAGACTTGATTTGTCAATAAAAGGTTCATCACCTTGAACATTTAAAATCAAATCTGAATTAATCTTTGAAGCAAATTCAGCAATTCTGTCCGAACCATTATCATGTTTTACAGAACTCATAAAAACGTTTCCTCCATTCTTTTTTATTAACGTAAATATCATTTCTGAATCTGTAACAACAAAAACATCATCAAATAATCCTGAACGGATTACACTTTGATACGTTCTTAAAATAATTGGAATTCCTCCTAAATCCATCATTAATTTTCCTGGGAGTCTCTCAGAGTCGTATCTAGCCGGAATCATTGCTACAATCTTCATTTTTATTTTTTGTAAAAATACAGTTATATTTTTATTTAAAAACCTATTAAAAAAAGTTTACTTTCTGCTCTTGTTACAGCAGTATACAACCAGCGCATATAATCAATATCAGGGCCATCTTTTAAGAAAGGTTTTTCAATGAACACCACAGGCCACTGTCCTCCTTGCGCCTTATGACAAGTGATAGCATAGGAAAACTTCACATGAAGAGCATTAAAAAATGGATTTTCTTTGGTCTTCAAAAATCTTTTATATTTTGACTTAATATTCAAATAATCTTTTTGTATTTCATGATACAACAGATTAGACTGTTCGAAAGAAAGAGATGGTAAATCTGAGTCTAGTGTGTTTAGAATAATAATTGTATCAAATGGAGGTTGATTGTTATAATCAACCATTTTTATTTTAACCTCTGCAAATTCAAATCCATATAATTCTCTTATTCGTTGAATTTCTAAAATTTCTATTATATCTCCATTTGCAAGAAAAGGTATTTCTGAATCTGAAGAAGTCCAAAAATAATTATTCTTCGTAATCATTAAAAGGTCACCAGAACACACTTTGTGGTCATGTGATAAAATGGTTTTTCTTATCTGTTGGTTATATTGATTTGCGCGTTTATTAGAACGTACAATTATTATAGAATTCTCTCTTCCAATATCATTAAAGCTATTTTCTATTGACTCTTGAATTTCAAATCCATCACTAAGACTTATAATATCATTAAATTTTTTGAATTTAAATTCTAAATCGCTATTAATTATACTATTTCTAATTAAAGTGGCATTAAATAGAATTCCTGATTCTTCCGTTTGTCTAACTACATCACTAATTTCATATTCATTAATTTTTAAATTATATGTTTTTTGTAAAAACTGAGAATCAAGAGCTGGACTAATGGTTTGATTAACAGGGGGAAGCTGAGCAGTGTCACCAATAAAAATTAATTTTGAATTAGTTTTAAAATCTGCAAAATCAATTATATCATTTAATATAGATTTTTTTTTAAACAGATCATTAGAATTTGAGAAATCTGAAATCATTGAAGCTTCATCAATAATAAAAACAGTATTTTTTATTTTATTTGTTTTTAAAGTAGATTTAAAATTTCCAGATTTATCAACTTTTGAATAATAAATTTTTTTATGGATAGTTGATGCTTTTCTCTTAGTATACTTTGACAAAACTTTTGCAGCTCTGCCTGTTGGAGCCAGTAAACAAAAATTCATTTTATTAAAATGTAAATTATCTACTAAAGTTTTCATTAGTGTAGTTTTTCCTGTACCTGCATACCCCTTTAATAAAAAAACACTAACCTTAGTTTTATTAAATAAAAAATCACTCAAACTTTCGATAGCCAAAGATTGATCGTTAGTTGGTTCTAACTTAAAATTTCTCAAAAGTATTTTATTAAATTCTATCGAATTCATGACTTTTTTTAATTTAAATTAACTAATATTAAAACTAACTTTAGAGAATAAAAAAAAATTGTAGTTTTGTCTAAATATAATTAATAATATAATGGAATTAATATCTAAATACATGAGATTTATTAAGGTAATTCTTTGGTTGCTTATTATCTTTTTCGCTTGGAAAGTTTACGGATCAATTAATGGACCTATTGAGTTTAATAAAGTTAAAAATGAGAGATATTTAAAAGTCATTGATAAGCTAAAAGATATTCGTAACGCTCAAATAGCTTATAAAAGTGTAAACGGTATTTATTCAGATAATTTTGAAGGTTTAATAAAATTTATTGACACTGCTCAATACACATTAATTCAAAAAAGAGATTCGAGTTTTTTAGAATATGACCGTACTTTTAGAATTGATATGTTAAGAGAAGTTGTAGTTATTGATACACTTGGTTTTGCCTCTGTTAAAGATTCTTTATTTGGAAATTCAGATAGATATAAAAATATGTCTAAAGTTCCTATTGAAGGGGTTGATGAAATTTTTAAAATAAAATCTGATGTTATTGATAAAAATGGATATAATGTTCCAGTATTTGAAGTTAGAGTTTCAAAAGATGTCGTTTTGTTTGATCAAAATAAAGATCTTTTAAAGCAAGAAAAAGGATTAATGTCTGTTGATGGTGTTAATGGCCCAGATATCGTGTTAGGGTCGCTTACAGAAGTTAGTACCAATGGAAATTGGCCAACAACCTATGACGCAATCGCAAGAAACTAAAATATCTGCAAGTACTAAACTTATAATAAAACTCAGCTCTAGTGCTGTTTCTGTTATTTTATCTGATCAGATTGGAAATATTATTAAATATATTCACAATGATTTCGTAGAAAAAATTGAACCTAAAAATCTTCCAGAAAAATTAGATTTAATTTTTAATAAATTTAAAATAGATAATTCAGAAATAATAAATATTAAACTTATTGTTTGTAATAAACTTTCCTCATTAGTTCCTAAAAATCTTTTTGACGAAAAATTGAGCTTAGAATATTTAAAATTCAATTCTAAATTATTAGAAAATGATTTTGCTGCCAATGATTCCATAGACGAAATAGAAGCGGTAAATGTATTTCTTCCTTATGTTAATGTAAACAATTATCTAATTGATAGGTTTGGGTCATTTAACTACTATCATTATTCCACTGTTTTAATAAAAAAAATAATTAAATACAACTCTGTAAAGGAAATATCTGTTTATGCTAATATTCAATCTGATTACTTTCAGATTTTAATTTTAAAAAACAAAAACCTCATTTACTTTAATAGTTTTGATGTAAATAATAAAGAAGATATCTTGTATTTTTTACTTTTTTGCTTCGAACAAAATAAAATTGACAATATCAAGACTAAACTTTCATTGATTGGAAATATTGAATTTGAAAATAATACTTACAGATTAATAGAGAAATTTATAAATAATATAGAAATAATTGATTTTTTTCAAAAAGAAAAAACTAAAGTTCAAAATATAAAAAACTATTCCGAAATTGATTATTTAATTTTATGAGAATTATATCGGGGATAAATAAAGGAAGAAAAATTCAAGCCCCCAAAAACTTACCTGTTAGGCCGACAACTGATCAATCTAAAGAGGCTTTATTCAATATTATTTCTAATGATTATGATCTTTCAAAAATTTCAATACTTGATTTATTTTCAGGGACAGGAAACATAAGCTATGAATTTTTCTCAAGAGGAACAAAAAATATAACTTGTGTAGATTTAAATGGAAGGTGTATAAATTTTATAAAAAGTATTTCAAATAATTTGTCATTTAATTTGAAAATTATTAAATCAGATGTTTATAAATTTTTAAAAAGAAATACTACAAACTATGATATAATATTTGCTGACCCACCATACAGTTTTGAAGACGTTAGTTATGAAAAAATAATTGAATTAATAATTGAAAAAGAAATATTGAATCAAGGGGGCTTGATAATTATTGAACATTCCAAAAAAACTAATTTAAAAAATATTCAAAACCACATAGAAACTAGAGAATACGGCGGATGTTGTTTTAGTTTTTTTAAAATATAAAATACTCTATTCCAGTAATTTATGTATATTTATATTAACCTTTAGATTAGATATCTAAAAATGCACTAATAGGTTTATGATCAGACAAATTTTCATCAAAAATATAAAAACTTTTAGCATAAATGGATGGTGAAATAAAAACATAATCTATTCTAATTGGCAAAAATTTAAACTCATATGTAGAGCCAAAACCATTTCCTTTTAATTTAAATACATCATCAAATTTTTCTATTATTTTTTTATAAATATAAGAATGCTCTGTATTATTTAAATCAACTGTCAATATCGATTTATAAGGAGATCTTGAAACATGATTTAGCAAGCTGTCTAATTGTTTTTTTTGAGCTATGTAAGAGTATTTGATTTTATCTATAACATTTTTAATTGTTGTCAAATCTGTATTTAAACTATTAACATCTACCTTAAAAGACTCAAAATGGGCATTATACACCCTAATTGTATCCTTTTTCTCAATTATGTCTATAAAAATTGCATTATTAATTGCATTATTAATTCCACCATCAAACTCTACCACCCCCCTATTAACAATATAATTATTGGTATAAATAGATAAACCTACATTGTCACCAGAGAAATAAATATGTTTATTCCTGTAACTACTAAGCAATTGCTCATAATCCCCGTGGTATTCTTGGATGGACAAAACTTCAGGCATTTCACTAATGAAAAATTTCTTTATTTGATAAGGCACGCTGTCCCTATCAATCCAGTTGTAATGATTAAATAACCTTGAATTAAAACTCATTACCTCAAATCCTTCTTTCTTTATTTCTGCCTCAGCCCCTATTTTATATAAAGAAACTGAATTATAAAATAAAAATAACATAGTTAAAACAGGCAATAAAACCCTCAAATCAATTTTTAAAGCCCAATAGAAAAAAAAACATAGGTTTATAAAAAATAATACAGGAAATAAAAAAGTGAGAAATGAAATTATCGAGAAAATTGAATGATGGTAGTTACTTAAAATAAAACAAACTAATATCAACACAGAGTTTAATATGTTGATCAAAAACAACATTCTGTAAAAAAAACTAATGCTGTATTTAAGAAAACTCAATTTTCTCCAGCTTTAAAAAGAGTTTCTTTTTCACTTTTAGTTAAACTATCATAGCCGGACTTACTTATTTTATCTAATATTAAGTCTATTTTTTTTTGATCTATTGATTGATTAGAATTTTTTTTATAATTTTTCTTTTTGTAAACTTTTCTAACTTTAGTTTTTTTATTGAAAAAATATTTTAAATAGTTTATAAAATTGATTAACCAATCTCCACTGTCTTTTCCTTTAGATAATTGTGAATTATAAAAATATCCCCATGCAGCTCCCCCTAAATGAGCTAAATGACCGCCTGAGTTTCCAAATGGAATTTGAATTACATCTACTATTATAAAAAATATCGCGATATATAGAATCTTAACATCAAAAAGCACTAATCTAAAACTATAATGGGGCATGTAGGCTGCTAAAAAAACAAAAACAGCCATCGCTCCTGCAGAAGCACCAATCATAGGTGGTTTTAGACCCTTAAAGACAGGAAATAGATTATAACTAATTAAGTAAGTTAAAGATCCAAACAATAATCCAATTAAAAATATTTTAAGAAATTTTTCTTTTCCAAATAGATCCAAAACAACTCTTCCACTGAAGTAAAGAATTATCATATTACCCAATAGGTGCCATAAATCAGCATGAAAAAAGCCATATGTTATCAATGACCATGGCTTAAAAAATAATTCCGAAATTGACGGAGATACTTGAAATAAATCAATTATAGAATAAGGGCTTATATTAAATAAAAACAAAAATGTATTTAAAATGAAAGGAACTATAAAACAGATAATCATCCAAACTATAATTTGACTTAAAATATTTAAATTATCATATTTATATTTTAAACTATTTATTAATTCCATCTGTTGTTATTAAATTGATTTCTTTTCCAATACCACACCATTATGAACCCAGTCAATGCTCCGCCCACATGTGCAAAATGAGCAATTGGACCAAGTGAAAATGATGAAAAACCGAAAAACAGATCCATTAGGATTAAACCTGGAACTAAAAATTTTGCTTTAATAGGAATCGGTGGGAATAGAAGCATCAGTTCTGAATTAGGAAATGAAAAAGCAAAAGCCACTAAAACTCCATATATAGCACCAGAAGCACCAACTAAAGAGGAATTATAAGCGGAATATGCCGAGTTAATACTTTCCTCGTCAACAAATTGCAAAATAGAAGTATTGTATGATCCCTCTATCAATATTTGCTTAAAAGAGTTAAAAGTAAAATTATTTACCTCTAGGGCGTAGTATACGGATTGAATTTCTAAATGATAAACTAATAATTGTAATGCAGCAGCTCCAAAACCTGCGGAAAAATAAAAAAATAAAAACTTTTTTGAGCCCCACATTTGAACTAAAGGAGAGCCAAACATCCAAAGAGCGAACATATTAAAAAGAATATGATAAAAATTCCCATGCATAAACATGTGAGTAAGGAATTGAGTAAAAATGAACCTATCATTTTTAAAATAATGGAGAGCCAATAGATCGTTAGCTATATCTCCCAAAAAACCAGAACCAATAAAAAACAAAATATTGACGATCAGTAATTGCTTGATGGTTTCAGGGATAGTTCTCATTTAAAAAACATCTTTTTAATCGATTCCAAAGAAATTACTTTAAAAATCAATTTATTAAAAGGAGAAATATTCGCTTCTTTACACGCAAACAAATCATTAACCAAAGATTCTTGTTGAGCAATACCTAGATTATCTCCGTTTTTAATAGCAGAACATTTAGCTAATACTTTTGAAATGTAATCGTTCAAACTATCACTATTATTTTTATAATCTGACATTTGATTATTAATAAGGGTCTGAAAAATATCATGTATTTGATTCTCTGAAAAAACAGGGTGAATTGAAGAAACCTCTACTTGATTTTTTGTAAACTTACTAAAGTTAAAACCCAAATGAATTAATGAAGTTTTAGCTTCCATAAGAAATCTAATTTCTGTAGTATTTAAATCTAATTTTACAGGAAATATTAATGCTTGAGAAACATTATTATCAAAAGACAGCTCAGATAAAAATTTTTCATAAAGAATTCTTTGATGTGCTCTTTTTTGATCTATTATTACCATGCCTGAACTAATCTTTGTAATTATATATGAATTATCAAACTGAAAAGCAGAAAAAGAAGTTTGACTAACGTTTTCAGCAAAAATATTTTGAAATAAAGATTCTTTTTCAATTGAAGTCTCAGGATTTAAATCAATATTCTGAGTTGAATCTATACTAATATCAAAGGGGTTATATGATTTATTAAAGTCAATATTGGGAATAGTTGCTTTTTTATTCTTGTAATTATAAGGGGTATTTAAATTAACACTGTTATCAAAATCTATTGATGGACAAATATTAAATTGACCTAAACTATGCTTAATTGCAGACTTGAGTATCGCATATATGGACTGATCATTATCAAACTTTATTTCTGTTTTATTTGGATGAATATTTACATCTATTGAATCTTTTGGAACACTAAATTGTAAATAATAAGATGGTTGATGATTTTCAACTATCATACCCTCGTAGGCTGACCTAACAGCGTGGTGCAAATGGCTATTTCTTACAAATCTATTGTTTACAAAAAAGAATTGAGAGGTCTTTGTTTTCCTAGAATATTCAGGTTTAATGATAAACCCTTCAATATTAGCAATTTGAGTTAATTCATTGATAGGAACAAGTTTTTCCTTAGTTGATTTTCCGAAAATTCTAACAATTCTTTCTTTAAAAATAGATTTTTTTAAGTTGAAAATTTCATTTTCATTGTTGATAAATATAAAATTAGTATTGTGATTTATTAAAGCAACCCTATGAAATTCATCAATAATATGTCTTAATTCAACATTATCTGATTTTAAAAAATTTCTTCTAGCAGGAATATTAAAAAACAAATTTTTAACAGAAATTGAAGTTCCTTTTTTGCATAAAACCTCGTCTTTCGAAATTATTTTTCCTCCCTCTAATTTAATCTCATTGCCTAAATTCTTATCTGAAATTTGATTTGAGGTAATTGATAAATGAGAAACAGAAGCTATACTAGATAAAGCCTCGCCTCTAAAACCCATTGTTTTTAAATCAAATAAATCTTTTGGTTTTCTAATTTTTGAGGTTGCATGTCTTACATAACACAGACTCAAATCGTCACTATTCATACCCAATCCATCATCAATAACTTGAATAAGTGTTTTACCTGCATGTTTTATTATTAATTTGATGTTTTTAGATCCGCAATCAACTGAGTTCTCTAAAAGTTCTTTTACCACGGAAGAAGGTCTTTGAACTACCTCACCTGCAGCAATTTGATTAGCAACATTTTCAGGAAGTAATTTAATTAAACTGCTCATTAAAGAAATATTGAAAGATCAAAATCTATAATAAATAAAAAAACCAAAACCAATAATAAAACAATAACAATAATTACTTTAGAAAAACTACTATTAGATCTATTTCTGTGCATAATCCTAGCTTCTTTCCATCGAGAGGATATATCGGCTGAACTAGTTGAAGTTCTATTCTTTGAATAAACTGATTCAAAATCGTATATATTATCTACAGATTTGTCTTTATAATATCTTGGATTATAAGTAAAACGTTTATTTTTTTCTAATTTAAATAAATTAACTTTCAATAGATTGGATATTTAATGTCAAATGTACAAAAATGAGCATATAAATTAAGTCAAAACATCAAACAGGAATGATTATCTTAGCAAATTATGAAAAATAAAAATACTTCCATTTTAAAAGGCTTAATTTCCGATAAAAAAAAAGTAGTAATTGTTCCACATACTAGCCCAGATGGAGACGCCATTGGGAGTAGCCTGGCTTTAATGCATCTTTTAAAAAACATGGGGCATACAGTCAATGTATTAAGTCCAAATCAACCTCCTTATTTTTTAAAATGGAGTCCAGGTTTTGAAGAAATAATATACTATGAATTTGATGAAGAAAAATGCTCTAAAATAATCAATAATTCAGATTTAATCTTCACTTTAGACTTTAATGATTTAAATCGAATTGGAGAATTAGGAAATCTAGTTAAATCATCCTCTTCAAAAATTATTATGATTGATCATCATCAAAATCCAAATGATTATGCAGATTTAATTTTCTCCAAACCAGACATAGGTTCCACTTGTGAGTTACTATATGAAATAATTACACAATTGGGCTACAAAGAATTGATAAATTCTAAAATTGCTTCGTGTTTATATCTGGGTATAATGACAGACACTGGCTCATTTCAATATTCTAATGTCACATCACGCACTCATGAAATTGTAGCCGATCTAATTAAAAATGGAGTTGATCAAAGTGAAATTTACAATAAAGTTTATAACGATGCCTCAAAAAGCAAATTAAAAGTATTGGGTTGTGCTCTCAGCAATTTAAAACAAATAAAAGAATTAAATACAGCTTACATGTATTTAAAGAGAAAAGATTTAAAGGAATTTGATTTTAAAAAAGGAGATTCTGAAGGTATAGTAAATTACGGTCTTTCTCTTAAAAATATAAAATTTAGTGTTATTTTCATTGAAGATTTCGAAGTGGAAAACAAAATAAAAATTTCTTTTAGATCTCAAGGAGATTTCTCCTGTAACAAATTTGCTAATAATCATTTCAACGGAGGAGGGCATACTAATGCAGCAGGGGGAATTGATAAAGGACCAATTGAAGAAATAATAAATAAATTTAAAGAAGTAATCAATCAATATAAAGAAGAATTAACAAATAACTAAATGAAAAATATAATATACTTACTAATAACAACCCTATCGATATCCTCTTGTGTAAGCTCTCATCCAGATTTAAATGAAGGCTTATATGCTGAAATAAAAACAAATAAAGGGGATATGATAATAAATCTTAATTACAAAGAAACTCCAGTCACGGTTGCAAATTTTATCTCACTAAGTGAAGGAAAAAACAAAGAGGTCAGTCCAGAATTTGATAAAAAAAAATATTATGACGGATTAGTATTTCATAGAGTAATAGATAATTTTATGATTCAAGGAGGATGCCCTTTAGGAACGGGAACAGGAGATCCAGGGTATAAATTCAAAGATGAATTTAATGAAAATTTAATTCATGATGGACCTGGGATTTTATCAATGGCTAATTCTGGCCCAAATACAAATGGAAGTCAATTTTTTATAACTCACAAAGAAACACCATGGTTAAATGGTGTTCATTCTGTTTTTGGAAAAGTTATTAATGGTATTGAAGTGATTGATTCTATTGAACAGAATGATACTATTAAAAATGTCTCAATTATCAGAATAGGAAAAGAGGCGAAAAAATTTAAAGCATCAAAAATATTTTCAAATCATTTTGAAGAAGACAGAATTAATAAAGAAGAAAAATTAGCATTATTAGAAAACACTAAACTTGGAAAGAAAACAGAACATGAACAGAAAAAATCAGTATCTATTTCTACAAATTCTGGATTACAATACATTAAAACATTTGAAAGTAATGGTTCAAAAGTAGATCCCAGTAAAGCTATAATGACACATTACGCAGTATATTTTGAAGATGGTTCTTTATTAGACACAAGTATGTTAGAAATTGCTGAACTATATGATACAGTAAATATTAACAAAAAAAATGCTAACGGATATACTCCACTTGAGTGTAGAGTTGGCCCTGACGACGCTCTTATTGCGGGTTTTAAGGAAGGTTTAAAGTTATTAGACGTTGGTGATAAGGCAATTATATATCTTCCATATTATTTGGCATATGGAGAGGTTGGTAGAGGATCAATGATTCCTCCAAAATCAAATCTAATTTTTGAAGTAGAAATTGTTGAATTAAAATAATATATAAAAGGAATGTTAAAATTTAATACTATTCCTTTTTTGAAATTAGATAAAATCTCTATTCTTTATTTGTTTATTATTATTTTTATTCAAATAATCAAACAAGATTCTATTTTAATAGAAAATTATTACAGTACACTATTTTACAGTTTTTCTTCAAACATTTCTCTTTTTATTTTTGGTTGGCTTCCTTTCTCGTTTGGAGAAATATTAATTCTAACTCTACCAATAATTTTGTGGCGTTTTTTAAAAAAAGATAACACAAGAAAAAAAAATTTAAAAATCGTTTTTCAATCTGTAGCATTGCTATATATACTCTTTCAATTTCAATGGGGTTTAAATTATCACAGAACTCCTCTTGATGAAAAACTGTCGATTAAAAATAAGTTTGAACTCAGCTCATTAATTAAAACAGCTAAGCTATTTGTTGAAAAAACAAATAATGTTCATAAAAAAATATCTAAAAGCGATACTTTACCAGTAGAATTAGAATATAAAATCAATAAAAAGCTCTTTTTAGAATCTTTAGAGTCTGTTAAAAGGTTAAAAGAAAATACAAATAATAATAATCGACCTACAATTAGTGTAAAAAAATCATTTTTCAGTACTCCCCTTTCCTATATGGGTTTTAGCGGATACATAAACCCTTTGACATTAGAAGCACAAATAAACACAAATACACCAAAATTATATCTTCCAACCACTATATGTCATGAAATTGCACATCAAATTGGTTATTCAGCTGAGGACGAAGCTAACTTTATTGGAATAATGGCAGCTATTTCATCCCAAAATAAATTTATTTCATACAGCGGAAATATTCAAGCTTTAAGATATTTATTAAATGAAATATATGTGATAGATAAATTAAAGTTTGACGCATTAATTATTGAAATTAATGATGGGGTAATTAAGGATATGGAAATAGCTGATAATCAATTAAAAAAATTTAAAAACCCCTTTGAACCTTATTTTAAGGGTTTTTATGATATGTTTTTAAAAGCTAATAACCAAAAACAAGGAATCAGATCATATAATATGGTAGTAAAACTTTTAGTCAATTATTACTCTAATCAATAATTATAGGAGACCCATTACTTTCCAAGACTTTAATACTAGCATCTACCTTATTATTAAATTCAACGATTAAAGGTTTTATTTCATTCCACTGTTTCTTCGCAATTTCAAAACTAGCTAAATGATGTTTTGTTGGACCATATGAATTTCCAGAAAATCCTCTTAATGCAATTGATATTCTATCCGAAATTGTAGGGTTATCCTTTTCCATTATCTCTCTTTTTGACTTATTACCATAAATTAAAGTATCTAAAATATTTTTCTTATCATCCAAGTCTTTTATTTCGGATGATAAATTTGAATTTATATTATCAACGAACCTTATTGCTTGTTCAAATTTTGACATTTTTTTCTTTGCTTTAATATAATTATCTAAAACCAATGTATATTCTTTATCAAAATCTATAAAATCTAAAACTAATTTGTCTATTTGATTAGACATTGGATTTTTTAAAATATTTTCTCTAATTCTCTTTACTTGGAATTTTTTTTCAGAAGCTACTAAATCATACTTACCATCTTTCAACTCCATTAATCTTACTCCGTAGGTTCCAGGATTAACAGGTATTGAACGAGGATAACTAAATCTCGAATCTGATTTAATTACAGAAAGTATAGGTTTAGTCAAAGACCAAGACACTCTATTAATTCCTTTTTTTGAGCTACCATTTATTCTATCTATAATTAGTCCATTTTTGTCTACTATTTCTAATATAATACTAGGAAGATTTTCATTATTTTCTTTGTCAAGATTATTCCAGCCAGGAAAAGGTATATCCTTATTTTCTTTATTTAATTTATTTTCTATTTTTTGTCTTTTTGATTTTAATGTTTCATAAGATTTGGGTAGATTATATGTAAAAATAGCACCATATGGTGGGTTTTTTGATTTAAAATATGATGTGCCTTGACTTGAGGACCCTGATCTAACAGGATTATATTGTAACGCTTCTTTAGTTTCAAATAATATATAATCTTTACTTGTTTCAGAATTTATATTTCTGAGCGGAGAATAGTCATCAAGAACATAGAAACTTCTACCAAAAGTTGCTAAAACTAAATCATTTTCTCTTTTTTGAATAGCTAAATCTCTTATTGAGATCGTTGGTAGGCCGTTAGAAAATTTAATCCATTTTTCTCCTTGATTATTTGAAAAATATAGTCCATATTCTGTAGCTAAGAATAGTAAGTTAGGATCAATATGGTCTTGAACAATTCTCCATATTAAGGTTTCTTTGGGTAATCCTTCAACTATAGACTTCCAAGACTTACCACCATCTTTGCTTTTAAATAAATAAGGGCTGTAATCTCCAAACTTATGATTATCTAAGGCAACGTAAACAGTGTTTACATCGTGTAAGTCAGCTTTTATGTCATTAACAAATGAAGATTTAGGAAGATTTGGTAGTTTATCTACAGACATAGTTACCCACTCGCTACCGTTATTTTTAGTATAATGAATTAAACCATCATCTGTACCAGCATAAATATGATTTTCATTCAATGGTGATTCTGAAAGTGATGTAATTGTATTATATGTTGACATTGCATAAACATCCCAAGGTGAATCCCAACTCTGAACTCTTCCCATTATTGGTAAGGATAGTCTTTCTTGATTTAGAGACAAATCGTTAGAAATAGCAGTCCAGCTATCGCCTCTATCATCAGATCTCCACACTCTTTGCGAAGCAAAGTATAAACGTTTTGGATCGTGTGAACTAACCAGTATAGGGGAATCCCAATTAAACCTTTCATATTGTTCGTTAAGTCCTGAATAAGGTTTTATAAATACTGCTTCGCCAGTTGTCCTATCTACTCTATGAAGATTACCTTGCTGTGATTGTGCATAAACAATATTAGGATTTCCAGGTTCAGTTGCAGGTTGATGTCCATCCCCCCCTAACAAAACGAACCAGTCACTATTTGTAATTCCTTGTGATTTAAATGTTCTACTTGGACCACCTTGTGTGTTATTGTCTTGTGTTCCTCCATAAATATTATAAAAAGGGTATGAATCATCAACAGCAAGCTTATAAAATTGAGTTAGTGGAAGATTATTTATAAACTTCCATGTTTTAGTATCATCAAAAGATTCGTAAATACCTCCGTCTGTTCCTACAAGTAAATAATTTGGATCATTCTTTTTAAAAGTCATAGAGTGATTATCAGAGTGCTTACCGTTTTCACTCATTCTATAAAATGTTTTCCCACCATCATCTGAAACCTGAACTCTAACATCCATTAAATAAATTTTATCTAATACATGAGGAGATGCGACTAATTCTTGATAATAATGAGGTCCTGTTGCTCCAGAAACTGTATCTGACATCTTTTTCCAACTTTCCCCACCATTACTAGATCTATAAACAGCACCTTTTCTTCTATCTAACTCAATTGCGGCATATAAAATATCTGGATTAATTTCAGAAATAGCCAAACCTATTTTTCCTAAATTTCCACTGGGCAATCCTACCTTTAATTGTTTCCATGTATCCCCACCATCATTACTTTTATAAATCTTAGTTCCAGGTCCACCTCCCATGTAAGCTGCTACATTTCTATGCCTTTGCCAAGTAGCTGCATAAATAACATTGTTATCTCTGTTATCAACAATGATATCGGTAACACCTGTCCATTTATCAACTTTTAAAACTGATCTCCAATTATTTCCTCCATCAGTTGATTTATAAAGACCTCTTTCACCTCCTGATGACCATAATGGACCTTGAGAGGCAACTAAAATAGTGTTTGAGTCATCTTTGTTGACTATAATTTTAGAAATATGTTCTGATTTTTTAAGACCTTTATTTTTCCAGGTTTCACCTCCATTATAAGAAACAAAAAGTCCTTTACCAATACCAACATGCCTCCCTCCTACATTTTCTCCAGTTCCAAGCCAAATAGTACTGTTATTACTTGGGTCAATAGTAATAGATCCTGTAGAATAAAAGGATTGATCGTCAGTTAATGGTGTCCATGTGGTACCTGAATTAGAAGTTTTCCATACACCACCTGAACCAACTGCGACATACCATTCATTTTCATTTGATGGATTGATTGCAATATCAGCAATTCTACCAGACATAAATGCAGGACCTACACTTCTAAATTTAAGTCCAGAGAATATTGAACTATCATCAGTATTATCTGTTTTATTTTTTTGAGAATAAGAAAAAGTAAAGAATACTATAAGAACAAAGGATAAATAGTGTTTTAAATAAAGTTTCATAATAGTAAATATTTGGAATATTATAAATATAATTAATAATATCGATTTTTTCATTTTAACTTAGCAAAGTGTCTAAAAAAACAAAAACCTTTCGTTCTGTTGAAATAATAGATATTGCCAACAAAGGTCAATCTGTTGGTAAAAGTGAAAATGGAATTGTATTGATGGTTAAAAATGGTATACCTGGTGATATAGTTGACATTGAAACATTTAGAAGAAAGAAAAATTACTACTTAGGGAATATTATAAAATACCACTCCTTCTCTTCTTTAAGAACCGATCCTAAGTGTGAACATTTTGGGATTTGTGGAGGATGCAAATGGCAAAATATGATTTACAACTCACAGGTTCATTTAAAGGAAAAAAAAATTAAACACGCTATTCAAAACATTTCTCAAGAAATAGAAGTTCAACCAATAATAAAATGTGAGGAACAATACTATTACAGAAATAAATTAGAATTTTCATTTACAGAAAATCGTTGGTTAACAAATATTGAAATTAGCAGTGTTGAGAAAAAAATTGAAAAAAGAGGAGTTGGATTTCATATATCTGGAATGTGGGATAAAGTAATTGATATCAACAAATGTCATCTTCAATCGGAACCCTCTAACAAAATAAGATTAGCTGTAAAAAATTTTGCTATTGATAATAACATATCTTTTTATAATTCAAGATCAAGAAAAGGATTATTAAGAAATCTGATGATTAGAAACTCTAGTTTAAATGAGTTTATGATTGTAATTCAATTTTATGAAAATGATTCAGAAAAAATAAATATGCTTTTAGGTCATTTAAAGATTTTATTTACTGAAATAAAATCTCTTCAATATGTGATTAATGATAAACAAAACGATTCACTCTATGACAGAAAACTAATATTGTTTGACGGTAATAAATACATAAATGAAAAAATAGGTAAATTAAATTTTAAAATTTACCCTAAATCATTCTTTCAAACAAATATTAACCAAACAATTGTACTTTATGAAATTGTAAAAAAATATGCTAATTTAAAGGGTGATGAAATTGTTTATGATCTGTACTCAGGTTTGGGAACTATTTCTCAATTTATAGCAAAAAAAGCAAAAAAGGTTATCGGAATAGAAAGTATATGGGATGCTGTAAGTTCTGCAGAAGAGAGTGCCCTCTTAAATAACATTAATAATGTTGAATTTGAGACTGGGGATATGAAAAATATTTTTACTTCAGACTTCATTTCAAGACATGGAAATCCTGATTTGATAATTACTGATCCTCCAAGAGATGGAATGCATAAGAAAGTTTTAAATGAAATTTTGAAATTAGAAACTAAAACAATTGTTTATGTAAGCTGTAATCCATCTACTCAATGTAGAGATTTAGAATTATTAAAAGAAAAATATGATATTGTTAAAGTCCAACCTGTTGATATGTTTCCTCATACAGATCATGTTGAAAATGTTGTACTTTTAAAGTTTAGAAATTAATTAAGTGAAAAAATATATATTAATATTTATAATTGGTTTTTTTATTAGTTCATGTGAACCTGATGATATTTGTTTAACATCCATTCCTGACACACCAAAACTCATTATAGGATTCTATGACATGTCAAGTGGACTAAAAAAAGAAGTTGAAAATCTAAAAATTCAAGGTTTTGATAATGAAGAACCTTATCAATTTAGCACCACTGATTCTATTTCTATTCCACTTAAAAATTTAGAAAAAACAACCAGTTATTCTTTTACAAAAAATTTTAATGAAAATATAGCAAGTTCAGGAAATGATGATCATATTTTGATTAATTATCAATATAATCATATTTATATTAGTAGAGCTTGTGGATATATTTCTAATTATGACGTAAATCAAATAGTAGTTGAAAACGATAACATTAACTGGATAATCAGTTCAGAAATAATTAATCCAGGAGTTAAAGATGAAAAAGCTATACATGTTAAAATATTTCATTAGCATAATATTAATCATAAACAGTTTAAATTTTTATTCTCAAGAAGAATATAATGTTTTAGACAGTGTCCCTCTCAAAACAACATTCGGAATGAAAATTGGCGTGGATATAAGTAAACAAATAAGAATGTTAACAGAACCAAATTATAAAGGGCTTGTAATTACAGGTGATTACAGAATTAGCAACAGATTATTTATAGCTGGTGAATTTGGGAATGAAGAAAAAAAAGTAACAAATGAAGTTTTAGATTTTGACACTGATGGATCATTTTTAAAGTTAGGGGTTAATTATAACGTATATAATAATAGAGAGGGTTTAGAAAACGAAATATATGTTGGATTTAGATATGGTCATTCTAAGTTCAATCATAAGTTAAATTCTTACACAATCTACAATACAGATAATTATTGGGATCAAAACTTGGTAAATACAAATAATGATTTTAATAATTTAACAGCAAGCTGGTTTGAATTAGTTTTAGGTTTTAATGCAGAAGTTTTAAATAATATTTATATGGGAATAAACTTAAGACTTAACAGATTATTAAATCAAGAAAGTCCAGAAAATTTTAGTAATCTTTATATACCTGGATACTATAAGGTTTTTGAGGGAAATAACTTTGGAGTAGGTATTTCGTATTCAATTTTTTATCAAATTCCAATATTCAAAAAAAATAATTAAATATTTGAATTATTTATTTAAAATTTTATGTGTTTTTTTTGTACCTCTATAAATTTCATATTTAGCCAATCTGCTTTCTAATTTTCCATTAAACAGTTTAATCTTCCTTGAAGGTCTTAGGCCAACATATTTTAAAGCTTCAATACTTGATGTTATAAACCATGCATTTGAATTGGAATAATTAGTTTTTAAAGTATCTCCTATTTGTTTATAAAATGATTGGATATCTATTTTAAGTCTTTCTCCATAAGGTGGATTAAACAGTATATGTAAGTACTTATCATTATTCTTTTTAGTCATAAAAAAATCATCTTCAGAAACCTCAATAATTTTACCAAAACCAGAGTTAAGGACATTC